>NZ_JARTJQ010000100.1:0-17987 GCF_036225245.1 Weizmannia sp. CD-2023 | reverse complement strand
TTAATGAGCGTATAAAGGTCACACTTCCAAATAGAAACTGAATGTTTCTGTTATCACTCCGGCAGTACACCCAGCCCTCCTCTAACTTCTCCTGTTTAATTATTTTATCTAACTCTTCAAATATTTCCCCAACCCATTGTGTAAAAGCCTTCTGCATCAGAAGTTTAAGCTGTTCTTCAAATTCGATAAGACTCTTTGTATCCTTTAATAATCCAGCAATTATTGATATAATATCCATGGGAAGACCTCTCTCTCTAGATGTTCATCTTGAAGTGTACAATTAGATGATAGAGCGTCTTCCCATTTTTTTCCACTCATCTGCCCCTTCGAGTAAAATTTTACACATACGGAATAATTGTCCGAAAATGAACAGTATCTTATTGGTCCGGCCCCCGTTTTGTCTTTATGGGCTCGATGATGAAGGATGTTTTTTGGTTTCCGGGTACCTGTTTTGTCTTACACGGGGCTAATGAAAAATATCTCTTTCATCCAGGTACTTCGTTGTCTTTCATAAGCCCCGTGAAGAACATTTCTCTGGTTACCGGTCCCTGTTTTGTCCTTCATAACCTTATTGAAGGACATTTCCTTGTTTCTCAGCCCGTGTTTTGTCTTTCATGAACCCTATGAAGGACATTTCTTTCAACCCGGCGCCTCTTTTTGTCTTTCATGAACCTTATGAAGGACATTTCCTTCGTCCCGGCGCCTCGTTTTGTCTTTCATGGAACCGATGAAGGACATTTCTTTCGCCCTGGTGCCTCATTTTGTCTTTCATAAGCTCGATGAAGGACACTTCTCTGGTTATCGATCCCTGTTTTGTTCTTCATGACCTTGTTGAAGGACATTTCCTTGTTTCTCAGCCCGTGTTTTGTCTTTCATGGAACCGATGAAGGACATTTCTTTCGTCTCGACTCCCCGTTTTGTCTTTCATGAACCCTATGAAGGACATTTTCTTCGTTCCAGAGCCTCGTTTTGTCCTTCATAAGCTCGATGAAGGACATTTTCTTCATCCAGGCGCCTCGTTTTGTCTTTCATAGGCCCAGTGAAGGACATTTTCTTCGTCCCGACTCCCCGTTTTGTCTTTCATGAACCCTATGAAGGACATTTCTTTCGCCCCGACTCCCCGTTTTGTCTTTCATGAACCCTATGAAGGACATTTCTTTCGTCCCGACTCCCCGTTTTGTCTTTCATGAACCCTATGAAGGACATTTCTTTCACCTCGGCTCCTCGTTTTGTCTTTCATAAGCCCGTGAAGAACATTTCTCTGGTTAC
This sequence comes from Weizmannia sp. CD-2023, assembly GCF_036225245.1. Taxonomy (NCBI): domain Bacteria; kingdom Bacillati; phylum Bacillota; class Bacilli; order Caryophanales; family Bacillaceae; genus Heyndrickxia; species Weizmannia sp. CD-2023. Next base: position 16,718 of record NZ_JARTJQ010000100.1, on the reverse strand, counting down.
CGATCCCTGTTTTGTCCTTCATGTCCCTCACCCCGTTCCGCGTTTTTGTCAGCCAGACGCAAAACGGATAGCCTCATTTTTCCCGTACAACCAAAAAACTGCCCGGTGAAAACCGGGCAGTCTGCAGCAGAATGGCATTATTTTTTCAAGTTGTAGAAAGTTTTTTTGCCAAGGAACTCGGCTGTTTCAGCCAGTTCGTCTTCGATGCGGAGCAATTGGTTGTATTTTGCTACGCGGTCGGTACGGGATGGCGCACCTGTTTTGATTTGGCCGGCGTTTGTTGCAACGGCAATATCTGCAATGGTGCTGTCTTCTGTTTCGCCAGAACGGTGGGAAACAATTGCAGTATAGCCTGCACGTTTTGCCATTTCAATTGCATTGAAAGTTTCCGTCAAAGTACCGATTTGGTTTACTTTGATCAGAATGGAGTTGCTGATGCCTTCTTCAATACCGCGGGCAAGTTTTTCAGTATTGGTTACGAACAGGTCGTCGCCCACCAATTGGACTTTCTTGCCAAGGCGTTCTGTTAACATTTTGAAGCCTTCCCAGTCATTTTCATCCAAACCGTCTTCAATCGAAATGATTGGGTACTTCGAAATTAATTCTTCATACCAATTCACCATTTCTTCCGCAGTCAGGACTTTGCCTTCGCCGGCTAAATGGTATTTATGGTCTTCGTCACTGTAAAGTTCGGAAGATGCAACGTCCATTGCAAGCAAAACTTGTTCGCCTGGTTTGTAGCCGGCTTTTTCGATGGCTTCAATAATGGTAGAAAGGGCTTCTTCATTCGATTTCAAGTTTGGTGCAAAACCGCCTTCGTCACCGACAGCAGTATTATAACCTTTCGCTTTTAAAACAGAACGCAGGTTGTGGAAAATTTCAGCACCCATGCGCAACGCTTCTTTGAAAGTCGGAGCGCCGGCAGGCATGATCATGAATTCCTGAATGTCCACGTTGTTGTCAGCATGCGCACCGCCGTTTAAGATGTTCATCATCGGAACCGGCAGTTGTTTTGCGTTGAATCCGCCAAGGTATTTGTACAAAGGCAAATCCAATTCGTTTGCTGCAGCACGGGCAACAGCAAGGGAAACGCCAAGGATGGCATTTGCGCCAAGTTTGCCTTTGTTCGGTGTGCCGTCAAGTTCGATCATTGCTTTATCAACGCCGACTTGGTCAAATACATCGTAACGGCCGATAATCGCTTCAGCGATCGTGTCGTTCACATTTTTAACAGCTGTTTCGACACCTTTACCGAGGAAACGGCTTTTGTCGTTGTCACGGAGTTCAACGGCTTCGTATTCACCTGTAGAGGCACCGCTTGGCACCAATGCACGGCCAAAACCGCCGTCTTCTGTGTAAACTTCTACTTCAACAGTTGGGTTGCCGCGCGAGTCCAATACTTCGCGTGCATAAACATCAGATATTAAAGACATCTTCTTATCTCTCCTTTTTCAATGCATAAATGGGGTTTTCATCACTTTGCCCGGCACTTTCCAGGCATGGCGCTAAGGGCACGTCTGCGGGAAATTTTCCCGGCATGCCCCCGGGTGTCATCCCTTTCCATGCCCGCAGCACCTTTCAGGCATGGTGCTCCCGTTTTCAGGGCATCACTTTCAACGCATTTGGCCCGATTTTCCTTTTATCAGGCTTTCCCATACAGGGTCATTTTTTAATCAGGCTTGTGCCTGTCATTTCTTTCGGCTTTTCAATGTTCAGCAGATCAAGCATGGTTGGTGCCAGGTCGGCAAGGATGCCGCCGTCACGCACTTCAACGCCTTTTTTCGTGATGATGACCGGAACCGGATTTGTCGTATGGGCTGTCATCGGTTTGCCTTCCGGTGTCAGCACTTCATCCGAGTTGCCGTGGTCAGCCGTGATAATGGCATAGCCGCCTTTTTCAAGGATCAGGTCCACGATTTTGCCGAGGCATTCATCGACTGCTTCGATCGCTTTAATGGTTGGTTCCAGCATGCCGGAGTGGCCGACCATATCCGGGTTTGCAAAGTTCAAAATGATAGCATCTTGTTTGTCATTCCGAATTTGCTCCAGCAAAGCATCCGTTACTTCATAGGCGCTCATTTCCGGTTGCAAGTCATATGTTGCCACTTTAGGGGAGTGAATTAAAATTCTTTCTTCCCCTGGAAATGGTTCTTCACGCCCGCCGTTCATAAAGAACGTTACATGCGGATATTTTTCAGTTTCTGCAATCCGCAGCTGTTTTAACCCGTGCTGTGACAATACTTCGCCGATTGTATTGTCAAGACCGACCGGTTTGAAGGCAACATAGCCTTTGACCGTTTCCGAAAAATGTGTCATGCAGACGAAGTACAAATCTTTCGGGTGATTCGGGCCGCGGTCAAATGCACGGTAATCTTCGTTCGTAAAAGCATTTGAAATTTGGATGGCACGGTCCGGACGGAAGTTGTAGAAAATGACCGAGTCATGATCCTGAACCGTTGCAACCGGTGATCCGTCTTCTTTTGTAATCACAGAAGGAATAACGAATTCATCAAAGATGCCATTTTTATAGGAATCTTCAATGACCGCCATTGGGTCCGGATATTTCGGACCTTCGCCGTATGCCATGGCGCGGTACGCTTTTTCCACACGGTCCCAGCGTTTGTCACGGTCCATGGAATAGTAACGGCCGGTAATCGTTGCAAATTCGCCGACACCGTATTCTTTAAATTTTTCTTCTGTTGCTTTGATGTATTTTTCCGCTGTTTTCGGGCCTACATCACGTCCGTCAAGGAAAGCATGGACGTACACTTTTTTCACACCTTGATCGGCTGCGAATTTCAGCAGCGCGAACATATGGCGGATATGGCTGTGCACGCCGCCGTCCGACAACAAGCCGAATAAGTGGAGGCTTGTCCCGTGTTTTTTCACGTTTTCAACCGCGCCGAGGAAGGTTTCGTTCTTTTCAAACTCGCCTTCGCGGATCGACATGTCTACGCGCGTCAAATTTTGGTAAACGATACGCCCTGCACCGATGTTTGTATGGCCGACTTCCGAGTTCCCCATCTGGCCGTCAGGAAGGCCGACGGATTCGCCGCTTGCGCCGAGTTGATTGTGCGGGAATTCCTTCCAGTAGCGGTCAAAATTTGGTTTTTTTGCTTGGGCTACAGCATTGCCGTATGTTTCTTTCCGGCAGCCGAAGCCGTCTAAGATGATTAATGCCACAGGTGCTTTACTCATGGCTTACCGCCTCCAATAATTGCAAATAAGATTGTGGGTCAAGGCTTGCACCGCCCACTAATGCACCGTCAATATCCGGTTGTTCCATGAATTCTTTAATGTTGCCGGGTTTTACACTGCCGCCGTATTGAATTCGAACGCTGTCAGCAACATCCCGGCTGAATTGGTCCGCGATCACACTGCGGATATAGGCACAAACTTCGTTGGCATCTTCGGCAGTCGAAGATTTGCCTGTTCCGATTGCCCAGATGGGTTCATAGGCAACGACAACCTGTTTTGCCTCGTCGTCAGAAAGCCCGGCAAAAGCAGCTTTTACTTGCGATCCGACGATTTGTTTTGTTTCATTGTTTTCCCGTTGTGCCAGTGTTTCTCCCACGCATACGATTGGTGTTAAATGATGGGCAAAAGCAGCTTTCACTTTTTTATTAACTGCTTCATCCGTTTCATTAAACATTTCACGGCGTTCAGAGTGTCCCAGGATGACATATTCAACATGCAAATCAGCGAGTGCAACCGGGCTGATCTCGCCTGTAAAAGCACCGCTTTCTTCAAAGTGCATGTTTTGGGCGCCAATTTTTACGCGGGTGCCTTTCGTTGCTTCCACCAGGCGTTCCAAAAAGAGCGCAGGCGCACATATGACGCTGTCGACAACAGATTCGCCAGGTACCGAATGTTTTACCTCTTCGGTAAAAGCCAGCGCTTCCGGCAAGGTTTTATTCATTTTCCAGTTCCCCGCAATGATCGGTTTACGCAATAAGGACACTCCCTTTCCTGATAAAATTATTTGTCATTTAAAGCTGCGACGCCAGGAAGTGTTTTCCCTTCCATGAATTCAAGCGATGCGCCGCCGCCTGTTGAAATATGGTCCATTTTCTCTGCCAGATGGAATTTTTCAACAGCTGCCGCAGAGTCGCCGCCGCCGATGATGCTGTAAGTGCCGGTTGCATCCGCGAGCGCTTCTGCAACGCCTTTTGTCCCGTTTGCATAGGCGTCCATTTCGAATACGCCCATCGGTCCGTTCCAAATGACAAGTTTCGATTCTTTGATGACTTTGGCATACAGTTCAACCGTTTTCGGGCCAATATCAAGTGCCTGCCAGTCAGCCGGGATTTCTTCAATCGCTACCTCTTTTTTGTTGGCAGTTTCGGAGAATTCGTCTGCTACGATCGCATCAACCGGCATATAGAAGTTGACGCCTTTTTCTTTCGCCTTTGCCATAAAAGATTTTGCAAGGTCAATTTTGTCTTCTTCAAGCAGCGATTTGCCGATTTCATGGCCTTGTGCTTTGACGAACGTATAAGCAAGGCCGCCGCCGATGATCAGGTTGTCGACTTTATCCAGCAAATTGTCGATGACGCCGATTTTGTCTTTTACTTTTGCGCCGCCGATAATGGCAGTAAAAGGGCGTTCCGGATTGGACAATGCTTTGCCGAGCACATCCAGTTCTTTTTGCATTAAAAAGCCGGATACTGCAGGCAGGTGATGGGCAATCCCTTCTGTTGATGCATGGGCACGGTGGGCAGCGCCGAATGCGTCGTTTACATACAGTTCAGCTAAAGATGCAAATTCCTTTGCCAATTCCGGGTCATTTTTTTCTTCACCCGGATAGAAACGGACGTTTTCAAGCAACAATACGTCACCATTATTCATTTTGCTGATTTCCGCCTTAACCGATTCGCCATAAGCTTCATTTGCTTTTTTGACGTCTTTTCCAAGCAGTTCGCTCAGGCGTTTTGCAACCGGTGTGAGGCGCAACTCTTCCACAACCTGGCCCTTAGGACGGCCGAGGTGGCTGGCAAGAATGACTTTCGCACCGTTTTCCACCAAATATTTGATCGTTGGAAGGGCAGCACGGATTCTTGTATCATCCGTTACATTGCCGTCTTTTAACGGAACATTGAAGTCGACACGGCAGAAAACGCGTTTGCCTTGCAATTCAACATCTTTAATCGATTTTTTGTTCATGGCAAAACGAACCTCCTTTTGTTTTACAGGCATTGAAAAAAGGGAGAGGGGATTCTTCCCCACCCCCCTGCAACGTTTTATCGTTCAAATTAAAGGCCTTTAGAAGCGATGTATTCAACAAGGTCAACAACGCGGTTGGAATAACCGAATTCGTTGTCATACCAAGAAATGACTTTTACCATGTTGCCTTCGATAACCATTGTGGATAATGCATCAATGGTCGAAGAAACAGTTGTATGGTTGTAGTCACGGGATACAAGCGGTTCTTCGCTGTATGCGAGAATGCCTTTCAATTCGCCTTCAGCCGCTTCTTTAAATGCTGCGTTTACTTCTTCAACCGTTACGTTTTTGCCAAGTTCAGCAACAAGGTCAACAACAGAAACGTTTGGAGTCGGAACGCGCATGGCCATACCGTTCAATTTGCCTTTCAGTTCAGGCAATACAAGTGCAACTGCTTTAGCAGCACCGGTTGTAGTCGGGATGATGCTTTGTGCAGCTGCACGTGCACGGCGGTAGTCTTTGTGCGGCAAGTCAAGAATTTGCTGGTCGTTTGTGTAAGAGTGAACAGTTGTCATCATACCACGTTTGATTTCGAATTTTTCTTGCAGCACTTTTGCAAACGGCGCCAGGCAGTTTGTTGTGCAGGATGCGTTCGAAATGACGTTATGGTTTTTAGGATCGTATTTGTCTTCGTTAACACCCATTACGATCGTAATATCTTCGTTTTTCGCAGGAGCGGAAATGACGACTTTCTTTGCGCCTGCTTCAAGGTGTTTTGCAGCCCCTTCACGGTTTGTGAAACGGCCTGTTGATTCAACAACAACGTCAACACCGAGGTCGCCCCATCCGAGATTTGCAGGTTCGCGTTCAGCCAAAACTTTTACTTTATGGCCGTCTACAACGATGGAATCACCGTCTACAGTGACTTCTTCTTCCAGGTTGCCATGAACAGAGTCATATTTTAACAAGTGTGCAAGCATTTTTGCGTCTGTCAGGTCATTGATTGCAACGATTTCAACATTAGGATTGCCTAAAGCAGCACGGAATACGTTACGTCCGATACGTCCAAATCCGTTAATACCAACTTTAACTGCCATTTGTATTTCCTCCTTGAGTCGTAAAGATTTTATATTTCAAAAGGGTTATCCCTTTTAAAAACAGGTTAGCGCCAAGCGAGAATTTGTTTTGCTGCCCCTTCGTCCGTAATCAGAACAGTGGATTCCGGTTTCGTGTTCATGTAGGCTTTAATGGCCTTTGCCTTGGATGCCCCGCCGGCAACCGCAAAAACATGGCGGATCCGGTGCAAATCCTCGAGTTGCAGGCCGATCGTCCGGACCTTGTGAACAATTTCACCCTGTTCGTTAAAATAGTACCCGAACGCTTCTCCGACTGCATGCCCACGGATGATTTTCTCCATCTCTTCTTTTCCGGTCTTGCGGCGTTCTGCCATTGTCATGGCTTCGCCAATGCCGTGCAGCACAATATCCGCTTGTTTAATAAGGGTAAGGACTTCTTTAATGGACGGCTCGTTTACGACCGATTTGTACACTTCCGGGCTGACCTGGTCAGGCACATATAATACCCTGTGTTTTCCGCCGGTCCTTTCCGCCATTTTTGCGCAGATCGTGTTGGCCTGATTTGCGACATCTTCACCAATTCCGCCTCTGGCCGGCACGAACAGCAGCTGCCTCTTGGCACTGATGTCGGGAGTTAACACATCTGCGACTGCGGCCATCGTCGATCCTCCGGTTACAGCGATTATATTGTTTCCCGTTAAGGCGGCTTTCATTCTTACAGCACAAGCCCTTCCAAGCTCGTTTTTCACCCACGGTTCTTTGTCGCTGTCCCCTTGAACCACGACCACGTCTTCGAGGCCCAAAGCTTGTTTCAGCTTTTCTTCCGTTTCATTTATACCCGATATTTCTCTCATCATGCTTTCCATATTTTGTAACAAGGCAGCACCATCATTTGTCACCGACATGCCCGAGGGTTTTACGTCAATGAGCTTTTGGTTTTTCAAAAAATCCGTTTCGCTCCGAAGAATGCGTTCTGACATGCCAAGCATTTGTGCCAATGTTCTTCTTCCCACCGGTTCCGCAAAAGAAATGGAACGGAGAATCCGGTATCGTTTTTGCATGACAGCGAGGATATCGGGGTATAATTTTTTTTGAACCTCTATCAACGATCGCATAGATAATGTACTCCCTTAAATAATTATGTAGGTCGTGTTGAGTCCCACAGAGACATTTTTTGTCCCACCTGCTTCAAAAAAAATTACCCTCGCTACATGTTTCATTCTAGCAGGATAAATTTTGCATTTCAACTATTATTGCTCATGAATTTCATGTAAGCGCTCCTTTATGGCAAAAAGGTGAATCCGCCCATATCCGAGCAGTTCCCCTTTGTACTCGATAACCGGGATCATAAGGCCGTATTTTTCCGTCCATGCATCGCACGCTTCGATGTCTTTTTCAATCAGCCGGAACGGGATTTCCTTTTGCAGGAGTTGCAGCTGTTCTTTTGCTTCCGCACAAAGCGGGCATTGTTTTCTTGTATATAGCACCAGTTCCATTTTAAAATCCTCCCCCTTTCCGGCCATTCGTGGCAGGCACATGGGCTGTGCTCCCGACCCGATATACCCAAATGCCTGATCCGTTATTTATTTATTTCAAAGTGTGTGCGAAATTTGCCCGTTCCCGTCCGATTCGTCCTTTTTTGCCGGCGGATGAAACGCGAAACTTCCGTTTTGAAAAAATATTCCCGGCTTATTCGTACCTTTTTCTTTTGGAAGATGACGGAATGCCGAGCTGTTCGCGGTATTTCGCCACTGTCCGGCGCGAGATTTCAAACCCTTTTTCATTTAATACGGTCACAATCGCCTGGTCGGAAAGCGGCTTCCGCTTGTCTTCCCCGCTTATAAGTGCTGAAATTTCATTTTTGACCTCGGCGCTTGATGCTGCTTCTTCCCCGCCGGCAGAACGAACCGGCAAGGCGGTCGTGAAAAATGTTTTTAATGGGAAAGTCCCGAATGGCGTTTCCATATACTTTTCTCTCACTGCACGGCTCACCGTCGACTCGTGCATCCCGATGTCATCCGAAATTTCTTTCATCGTAAGCGGCTTCAAATGCCCTTTTCCATATAAAAAGAAATCCCGCTGTTTTTCAAGCAGTGCTGCGCCGACTTTTAGCAGCGTTTCTTTCCGGCTTTCGATGCTTTTTCGGATCCAGTAATATTCCTGCGTTTTTTCTTTTAAATAACGGGTGACGCCGGCATCTCCGGCCGGGTTCATGCTTGCATAACTTTCATTCAAACGGAGTTTTGGAACCTGGTTTTCTACAAGATACAATTCGAGCTTTCCCGCATGATTTTTGACCAAAAGATCGGGAACGATGTATTGCGGCCGATCTGCCATAAAACCGGATCCAGGACGCGGGTTTAACGTCTGCACATAATCAGATACCCGCTGGATTTCCTGCAGGGATATATCAAGTTTTTTCGCAATGCCTCTCCATTTTTTTTCGGCAAAATCGAGAAAATGGCGGCTGATCAATTCTTCCGCATGCCCGGGCGCATCCGGATCCCTTTTTATCTGGATCAGTAGACATTCCTGAAGCGATCTTGCGCCGATTCCGGCCGGATCCAGCGACTGGAGAATGCCAAGTGCTTTTTCGGCGTCTTCTTCGGAAATGGCAGCCATTTTTGCCGCTTCCTGAACCGAGATGGCAAGGTAGCCGTTTGCATCCAGATGGCGCGCATAAAGTTGGACCGCTTTCAAAATCTTGTTTGATAACGCTTTCATATCCAATTGGCTGATCAAAAAGTCTGGAAGTGTTTCCGTCTGTGCAGGAATTTGTTCAATCCAGTTTTTGTCCTGGCTTTTTTTCTGCCCCTTTACACGGCTCAGCCCGGAAAAACGGGAATCGACCAGTTTAATATTGGCGCTGGACAGTTCGATGAGAGGATTTTCCGCAGCTTTTTCTTCCAAAAAAGATGCGAGCTCCTGGGATGAGAACTGAAGAACCTCGATTGCTTGTTTTAATTCCTGGGTCATTGCCAGTTTCATTGACTGCTTTTGCCACAATCCGACTTGAAGATCCATAACATTCCCCCCTTGGCAATGATAAAAGGCTTCTCTTGCTATTGTCTTTTATTTTACAACATTTTTGTGTTTTAGTATATGCAATGGCAAGAAGTCCCATGCTTCCGGGGATATGGGCAGCCGGCAAACGCAGACGCCATTTTTTTTGCCGGAAAATTTGCGCACATAAATGGCGTTGCGGTGCCGCAACGCCATTTGCTTAATTTTCTTCTTCAAAATCGAATTTCCGGTCGGTCCGGCAGTTTTCACAGACATAAAGCACTCTTCTTGATTCCGCTTCGTTTTCTTCCGGTGTTTGGGAACCGCAGATTTCGCATACTTTCAAGTGCCTTCCTCCTTTTATGGTTCCATCATTTCAGCACGGTAACCCTGCTCCGTCACGGCTTGCATCATATCGTGGCAGGATGCCGATTGGTCATTATAGGTAAAAGTCGCTTCTTTTCTTGCCAAACTGATTTCAATATCGCGGACGCCCCAGACTTCATTCAGGGCGCGGCGGACTTTGGCGGCATCTTCTTCATTCACCATATCACTTACTTTCAACATCCCTTTAGCCAATGTCCGTTCCTCCTTCAGGAAGCGAATGGTTTTGCTCCATGGCTTCCCCCATCCCCGCCAAAATGCCTGTCATCATGGCAAGCGACCGTTTCACTTCCGGGGAGCGCATGCTTTTTCCGAGCTTCCACAGACTCTCCTGGCCCCCGGATTGGGCTGCTTTTTCAAACCCGCTCGTGATGCCTGACAAGATCGTTTGCAGTTGTTCCGGATCGATGGCGCCTAAAAATTTAAATACGTTCATCCCGTTTTTGACGACATGGTACATGGTGGGCTGGTTTAGTTGCCCTAAGGCAATTTCGGCAACGTCAACGCGGTTTTGGAGCAAACCTTCCATCGCATTAAGCACGCCCATGCCATCCAGCTGTTTGATGATCTCTAACAGTTTAATCAGTGATTCCCCGTTTTCGGCGGCTGCCTTTACAACCGCCGACAGAGAGGCTGCCTGCCATTCTTCCGGGGCCGGATCCACTTGTTTAATTTGCCTGATCGCCTTCGCCATATGCTTTCCCTCCCGGTGAAAATAATGCCGTGATCGGGATAAAGTCATCCCGCTTCCATTTTTCTTCCACTCTTACACTGATTTGCGGAATCCGATTGCCATAACGGTGGTTCACCTTTGGCAGCGGCGGTTTTCCTTTTTCCTCTAAAATCTCCATTTTTACGCCCATTTCTTTATAGTTCGGGGTATGGGTCACCCTGTCATGATAGCTGCTCGTCAGCCGGTTCACCATTTCATCCTCTTTCCGGGCGTTCATCGTTAAGTACAATTCTTTTCCTTGTACCCGCCCGGTCACAACGGCCCGTACTTTCACCTTTCCGTAAGGCGATGTCAGCCGTACAAGCGCCCCGTCTTTTATCCCCCGTTCACTTGCTGCCTCCGGTGAAATCTCAAGCCACGGCTCCGGCACTTTGTGATGGATGCCCGGAGAACGGTCCGTCAAATTCCCTTCATGGAACTGTTCCAGCAAGCGGCCGTTGTTAAGATGGTAATCAAATCCCTCCCCGGCTGAAAAAGGCGGTTCCCAGTCAACCGGTACCAGTCGGGCTTTACCGTCCGGAAAGGCAAAACGGTCTTGATATAGAAGCGGTGTGCTCGTACCGTCTTTTTTAACCGGCCATATTTGGCTGTTAAACCCTTCCAGTCTCTCGTAGCTGATGCCTGCAAAGTACTTTGCTAGGCTTGCCGCTTCTGCCATGATTTCGCCGGGGTGCTGGTAATGCCACTGGGCTCCCATTTTGTTCGCGAGCTCCTGAAAGATGACCCAATCCGGCTTCGATTCACCCATCGGTTCAAATACCTGGTAAAAGCGCTGGATGCGCCGTTCCGTATTTGTAAACGTCCCTTCTTTCTCAAGGCTCGGCGCAGCCGGCAGGATCACATCGGCAAATTGGGCCGTTTTGCTGAAAAACACATCCTGTACAACAAAAAAGTCGAGCTTTTCCAGATGTTCTTCCACAAAATTAATATTGGAATCAACGATCGCCATTTCTTCACCGAACAGGTAGAGGCCCCGGAGCTTGCCGCTTTTTATCCCGCCGATCATTTGATGATTGTCAAGCCCCGGGTTTTCCGGAAGTTTGACCCCCCAAGCCTTTTCGTACCGTTCCCTCACTTCATTATCTTCTACTGGTTCGTAGCCCGGGAACCAAGCGGGCATCGTTCCAAAATCACAGGCGCCTTGCACATTGTTGTGCCCTCTGAGCGGATATGCCCCCGTCCCAGGGCGGCCGTAATTACCGGTAACCAATAACAAGTTGGAAATGGCCGTGCTTGCATCCGTCCCGCATGTGTGCTGGGTGATGCCCATCGCCCAAAGAATGCATACGGATTTGGCTTCATGGATCATCGTTGCCATTTTGATTAAGTTCTCTTTCGAAATGCCGGTTTTCTCCTCGGCAAACGCCAGCGTGTATTTTTCCAGTGAAGCTCTGAACTTGTCTAGCCCTTTGACCCTGGCTTCAAGAAATGCTTTGTCTTCCCAGCCCTGATCGAGAATGTATTTTGTCACGGCGTTAAGCCAAATCAAATCTGTGCTTGGCTTCGAATGAATAAATAAATTGGCGCGGCTGGCCAGTTCGTTTTCCCTTAAATCGACGACCATAAGCTTTTGTCCATGCAATTTGTGCGCCCGTTTAATGCGTGTCGCAAGGACAGGATGGGATTCGGCCGGGTTCGCCCCCACCGTAACCACCAAATCCGCCTGCTGGATATCCCGGATGGTGCCGGAGTCCCCGCCAATACCAACGGTCCGCAAAAGCCCTGACGTTGCCGGCGACTGGCAGTAACGCGAGCAATTATCCAGATTATTTGTACCGATGATCGCGCGGGCGAATTTTTGAAAGAGATAGTTTTCTTCATTCGAACATTTAGATGAAGCAATAAAGCCAAGCGCGTCCGGCCCGTGCTGTTCTTTTATTTCCTGCAATTTGCTTGCGATCAGATTCAGGGCTTCATCCCAGCTTGCTTCAACAAATTCTTCCCCTTTGCGGATCAACGGCTTTGTTAAACGTTCTTCGCTGTTGACGAAGTCCCACCCGAACTTTCCTTTGACACATGTCGAGATGCCGTTTACTGGCGCATGTTCCTGCGGCTCGACTTTTAAAATGTGGCGCCCTTTTGTCCAAATTTCAAAACTGCAGCCGACACCGCAATAGGTGCAAACGGTTTTCGTTCTTTTGATTCTCGATTTTCGCATTGCCGCTTCCATTTCGGATATTGCAAAAATCTCTTTATATCCCGGTTCGACTTCTTTAGTGAGATCGATCATCGGCTCCAGCACTTTTTGCGGAATGCCGGTTAAATACCCTGCTTCCCCGAGCATGGACTTTTCCATAAGCGCATTGCACGGGCAGACCGTGACGCAATGGCCGCAAGATACACAAGAGGACTCATCGATGGGAACATCATTGTCCCAGATCACTCTTGGCACTTCCCGGTCCCAGTCAATCGTCAATGTTTCATTGACTTGCAAATCCTGGCAGGCCTCAACACATCTTCCGCAAAGAATGCACTGGTCCGGTTCATAGCGGTAAAAAGGATGGGATTGGTCCGGCGGGTAGGGTTTAGCTTCAAACTGGTATTTTTGATGCTCGATTTCAAGATGCTCGGCCGTGTTATGGACAACACAATTGCCATTATTGTTGTCACACACGGTGCAATAAAGCTCGTGGTTTTTCAGAATCCGTGACATTGCTTCATATTGGGCATCTTTTACAGGTTTGGAACCGGACTCCACTTCCATTCCCGGCTCTACCTTGGTTGCACATGCCCGCACCAGATTCCCGTTTACGTTCACAAAACAGGTATCACAAGTTTGAATCGATCCGAGATTCGGATGGTAACAGATCGCGGGGATGTACATATCGTGGGCGTTGGCCACTTCCAAAATCGTTTGCCCTTTACGCGCCGCCAGTTCTTGCCCGTTTATTCGAATCGAAAAGGTTGCTTCTTCCATCATCGGTCCCCCAATCATGCCTTTTTTATTAGGATTGCCAATTGACTTTCTTCTATAACTGATTTGGGATTGTTTCTTTACCATTTTGCGTATAATAAAAGTAGATTTTTTTAAAAAGGGGATCAAACCATGGAACAAGCGGAATTGTTTGAACGAATCAAAAACATGATTATCTCATCCACAAAAGAACCGAAATATACTGCACTGTCTACTGTCAAGCTTGCCGATCTATTTGACACGGACCCTCGTGAAATAGAGAGGGTCATCGGGGAATTGGTTGAAAAAGGAAAACTGAAGAAATCCAAACTTGAGAAACCGCCGCACGCGGAAATCTATTCCTTGCCTTGACTTGTCCCGCTCCCTGCATCCGGCAAAGCGGTTTCGAAAAAATGAAAAAACATGGGTGTAAGCTTGCATAAGCCGGCTTTGGATGCTACCTTTAAGAAAGGGAAAGCTGCAAACGGTTTAAATGGCCGGAGCATTTTGTGTGGGGGAGGGGAATCTATGAACGGGTTTATGAAAAAACAATATTTACCTATGATAATCGTTGCCATCGCCTTGGGCATTATGATGGCCCCATTTGTTTTAAACTTGATTGCCTATCTTGCTTTGCGATAAATTTTATTGGTAGTTTCTGTTAAAAAAGCGGGAATTTTTAGATTCCCGCTGCATTGTGGAGTTTTTCAGCCGCGGCCGCGACCCCGGCGCTGGCTGTTTCAATTTCTTTTACAGTATTGACGAGTTCTGCTATATGGCCTTGGACGGTTAAAGCAGTTTGTTTGCTTTGTTTGACCGTGGCGGTAATTTGCTGGAACGATTGCCCTGCCTCTTCCGCGCTGCCCAATCCGGAGTGAATGGCGCTGTCAACTTGGATTAAAGAATTTTTAACATCCAAATTGTATTGCCCTGAGGCGGATAACATCGATTGGATCTGCCCTGCCAGCTTTTTCGTCTCCTCTGATAACTTCCGGATTTCTTGAGAGACAATCGAAAATCCTCTACCATACTCTCCGGCCCGTGCTGCCTCGATGGCTGAGTTTAACGCGAGCAGGTTGGTCTGGTCAGCGATCTCTTTCACAGACAGCACCACATCTTCAATCTGGCGGGAAGAGTCGCTCAGATTCTCGATCGTTTCCATCATTTCTTTTGTACGGGTGGCGATCATTTGACGTCGCGGATCAGGATGCCCAGCTTTTTTTGCCCCTCTGCTGCCGATGACTCAGCATAGCTTGCTTCCCGGCTGCTCTCAACAGCCATTTCATCCGTTTTTTGCAGATTGAAACCTAAAGATTCTACCGAAGCCTGGGTTTCCTCTGCCAGCGCAACCAAACCTTCACTGATTTGTACCATTTGTTCTTTCAAATCGTGCTGCCCGTTTTGATACTGCTCATTCAGTCTCCTGATCGTCTCATTTTCGTAAGCTTCAAGAACGATTTGTTGTTCAAAACTCAATATTTTGCTGATGGCAGCCGAGATGATCCGGACTTCTTCTTTCCTGCCGATTTCTTGAAAAAGGATATCGTTCAAGGCATTTTGAATATTTTGGAAAGAACCGATATACCAGCCGTGTTCAAGGCCGATCCGGTAATGCGTGCTTGCAATCTGCAAGCGTTTTTCGACAAAATTTTTGTTGATGTTGCCTTGAAACATTTCAATAAGATGGACCCTTAACGTTTTTTGGAGCCGCTCAACCGTACTGTGTTTTTCAATGATATCCCTCAGCTCCTGCACTTGCAAAATCGCATCATAAAAAGCTTTGACAATTTTGTCAATATATTTTTGTACAAGGGGTTGTGCACTTTTTATGATTTTTAAATCTTCTTCTGTCAGGTGAATCAATTTCAATCGTTCCGGAATGCCAGGTTGATCCAGATAGATGGAAACCTCCATTTTTTCTGCATTTTCCAATACGCTGCTGTGTTTATCTGATTTCAGCTTATAATACAGACCCATTCTGCCTTCCCTCCTATCGATGCCAGTCAAAAATGAACATCAGATACGCCCCACCTATGTCTTTAGACCTATTATACAATAATTTTTCCTTATTTCTATCTTTTCAATAAAAGAATCGTTCCCCTTTTTCTGTTGAAACGTTGTATGAGTGAGCGGGGTGAGGAGGAATGGCACAAGTTCTGAAAGGGAGGGGCTTATGTACAAGCCCCTCCCTGTTTTTTCGGTGATGGTGAAAAGCATTTACGGCTCCTGCCCTTCTACCTGCCTTTTGATTTTCATGATCTCATCTTCACTCAAGCCGGATGCTTGTGCAATGAGTTTCACATCCACTTGATTTTTTAGAAAGTTGATAATCAATCGTGTTCTTTCTTCTTCTCTTCCCTTCTCTACTCCTATTTCAATTCCCTTCTTATACCCGCGATCAAAGTAAAAATTCGGCAAGTCCAGAGCAACTTCTTTTCCATCCACACCGGGAAATCTGACTTCCATCTTATGAATGCTCCAGTCGCTGTTTTATTTTCTCCACTTCTGTCTGGCTTAGGCCGGTCATCTCAACTATCAATTGTGGGTCCAGGCCATTCTTAAGCATCCTAACCACAATTGTTTGTAATAATTCCTTTCTCCCCTTTTCTACTCCTTCTTCTAATCCTTTTTTATACCCGCGTTCAAAATAGGAGTTCGGCAATTTTAATACTTGCTCTGCTTCGTCATAACTCAGGTTCAAGGCTTTTCCCCTTCTATCTGCCTTTTGATTTTCATGATCTCGTCTTCACTCAAGCCGGTTACTTCTGCAATGAGCTTCAAATCTAATTGCTTTTTTAACAAATTAGAAATAAATCTTTTTCTTAATCTTTCTTCACCTTCTTCCAATCCTTTCTTATACCCGCGATCAAAATAGGAATTCGGCAATTTCAATACTTGCTCTGCTTCGTCATAACTCGGGTTCAAGGCTTTTCCCCTTCTATCTGCCTTTTGATTTTCATGATCTCGTCTTCACTCAAGCCAGATGCCTGGGCAATGACCTTCACATCCACTTGATTTTTTAACAAGTTGACAATAAATCTTCTTAATCTTTCTTCACCTTCTTCTCTTCCTTCCTCTTTCCCCTTCTTATACCCGCGGTCAAAGTAAGAATTCGGCAATTTCAATACTTGCTCTGCTTCGTCCGGATCCAGCATTTTAATGTTTTCCATTACTTCCGCCTCCTCTTTTTCGTTCAATTTTAAATAATAATCAAAGAAACCGTGTAACAGCCTCATTTTTGCAGGGTCGAGTTCCATCCGGGCCAGCATCCGCAGAAACTCCAGTTTGACCTGCACCCGTTCTTTTTCTGTATACCCCATTTTGCTTAATAATGCCGCGGCAACAGGGTTGTTGCTCCGGATATAATTTCTCCAATTTTGTTTCATCAGATGAATGGATAAATAGTGAAAACGAAGAATTTCAATGTTGTGGAACGCAAAGGTGTATGTATCAGGGGTTTCTGTTT
>NZ_JARTJQ010000099.1:0-1878 GCF_036225245.1 Weizmannia sp. CD-2023 | reverse complement strand
CCCTTTTTCAATTCCGCGAAAAAGGAAAAGGTGCACGAAAAGGCGAAGAAAAGAAAGTGCTTGGTGAAAAATTGAAGTGGATATGCCAAAAAAATGGGATTCCTTTTCTTGTAAATGATGACATTGCACTTGCTTTGGAACTGGATGCTGACGGTGTGCATGTCGGGCAGGAAGATGAACCGCTGGCATCCGTACGGGAAAAGTTGGGGGATAAGATTATTGGCGTCTCGGCCTATACGTTGGAGGAAGCCAGGCAGGCAGCAAACGGAGGCGCGGATTATCTTGGCGTTGGCCCCATTTTTCCGACGAAATCGAAAGAAGATGCGAAAGCGGCGAAAGGGATAACCGTCATTCGCGAAATCCGCCAAAATGGCATCCGGATTCCAATTGTCGGAATTGGCGGCATAGGGCCGGGCAATGCAAAAAGCGTCATAGAAGCAGGGGCAGACGGCGTTTCCGTCATTTCTTCCATTGCAGGCGCGGAAGATGCGGAAGCGGCAGCTGACCTGTTGAAAAGGGAACTCACTTTATAATGAAGGCGTAAACCCCCCTGCGCCTTTTGACAGTTTAAAAATGGAATCAAGATAAGCCGGGTGTAGGAGCCTGGCTTTTTTGGTGCCAAGCAGGCTGAATGGCGGTGAATTTTTTGCGAGAATTTTTCAATATCTTGATTGATAAAACTTTTGTTCTTGTGATAAAATACAAACAAACATTCTGATAAAATAATGAAGCGATAAAAATTTTAGAAACCTTTCTGCAAAAGGATTGAAAACAGCGAATTCGGAAAGCTGAACGGGAGACCCGCGGGATTTTCTTAAAATGTTTTTCAAAATTTACGCAAAGGATGGTAAAATTTAGATAGCAATTTGGGGAAGGAGCGAACGTGATGGCGGACGGTGTTGTTGTTTCGGTAAATACAGGCAAACCAAAGGCGCTTACCTATAAACAGAAAGTGGTGCAGAGCGGCATTTTTAAAATACCGCAGGAGGGCCCGGTATATCTGGCAAAAGAAAATTTTGAAGGGGACAAGCAGGCGGACCTTGTTCATCATGGCGGAGCGGATAAAGCAGTCTGCGTGTATGTTGGTGATCATTTTCCAGTATGGGGGGAGAAATTTAACCGAACTTTTGAGCCGGGGGCATTTGGCGAAAATATTACGCTCTCGGGATGCTCGGAAGCAGATATCCATATCGGTGATGTTTTTCAAATGGGGGAAGCGATTGTGCAGGTATCACAGCCGCGGGAGCCTTGCTATAAAATTGCTGCGAAACACGGATTGGACAGTTTTCCTGCCGACATTGTGGAAACCGGTTGGTCCGGCTTCTATATGCGTGTGCTTGAAGAAGGCTTTGTCCGGAAAAATGACAGCTTTATCCTGCTTGAAAAAGGGGAAAAACAGCTTTCCATTCTGCATATCAATAAAATCAGATACCATGATAGAACAAATTTTGATGCGATAGAAGAAATTTTAAGTGTAAAGGCACTTGCCGGCGACTGGCAAAAAGCATTCCGAAAATTATGGATGAAAAAAGGGAATGGATAAAAGAAGCGGCAGCTGTGACAGCTTTCTCCAATGTAAACATACGAAGGAGTACTGCGGTTCCCTGAAAATGACCGGTACGTATGTAACTGAGGAAGTCAATGCCGTTCCGCCATCTTAACTCGCAGCATAGATCCCTGTTTCTTCATTATATTATAGAGCAGGGATCTAAAAAGAGATGGAAAACATTACCTTGCTCTATCTTATTGACTTAAGTTACGAATAAGTGATATGATATATGAGCTGGCCCGTTAGATGATTAAAAAACGGGTTTAAAAAAAGATGTTGACAGCGAATTGATATTTTGGTATAATAATTGAGTCGCTGTTAAGAACAGC
>NZ_JARTJQ010000098.1:0-28277 GCF_036225245.1 Weizmannia sp. CD-2023 | reverse complement strand
CATCACACCGTAGGACTTTGTTTTTCTTAGTACTATTATATTTTCACATCGCCCCTGATTTCAATCTTTCCGTCCCATTTTAAAAAATAATGCGAATGCCCTTGACAAAAATGGGCGAAACATTTAAAGTGTATTTAAACTAAATAATATTTAAAATTCTTATCCAGAGAGGTGGAGGGACTGGCCCTTTGAAGCCTCGGCAGCGGTCTTTTTTTAAAGAACTGTGCCAATTCCAGAAAGCAATTGCTTGAAGATAAGAAGAGCGGACGGTTCTATTTTGCAATCCAAACCTCTTCTTATTGCCGAAGAGGTTTTTTTGATGGGCCTATGCAGCTAAAAGCAATTTCTTTCTGCGCACAGCAGCTGTTTAAAAAAATATGCAGAAAGAGGGAATCATGATGACAAAAACATTAACAAAAGCGCCGTACAGAGCAGACATTGTCGGAAGTTTTTTGCGCCCGGCCCGGCTGCACGAAGCGCGGAAAAAATTTGCAGCGGGAACCATTTCGGCGGAAGACTTGCGTGCAATTGAAAATGAGGAAATCCGCCATCTTGTCGACAAACAAATTGAAGCCGGCCTTGAAGCAGTAACGGACGGGGAATTCCGGCGAAGATTCTGGCATACGGATTTCATGGAGCATTTGAACGGGGTGGAAGGGTATGTACCGAACCATGGATACCGGTTTGTTGGCATTGAAACAGAAGCTTATGACGTCCGGGTAACCGGAAAAATCTCCTTTAACCCGGACCATCCGCACATAAAAGATTTTATTGCGCTGAAAGAAATCGCCGGGGACAGGGCGATTGCGAAAATGACCATTCCAAGCCCGAATCAGTTTTTCAATGCCGGGATCCGCAATGAAGACATTTACCCGGATCTTGAAGAATACACAAATGATATTATCCAAACTTACCGGGATGCGATCAAAGCTTTTTATGATGCCGGCTGCCGCTACTTACAGCTGGATGATGTCTATCTTGCCGGCCTGTGTGCACCGAAACTGCCGTTTGCAGACAGTGAGCTCGAGAGGGAAAGATTGATTGATCTCGCTTTGCATGTTGCAAACAGCGTACTGGAAGGTAAGCCCGATGATCTGACCATCACAACCCATCTGTGCCGCGGCAACTACCAGTCAAAATGGGCTTTTGAAGGCCCGTATGATAAAATTGCCCCGAAAATCTTTGCAAACGAAAAAGTAGACGGGTTTTTCCTTGAATACGACGATGAGCGTTCCGGCGGGTTTGAACCGTTAAAATACATTCCGGAAGGCGGACCGAAAGTGGTGCTTGGCATTTTTACATCGAAAAAGGGCGAACTTGAAGATAAGGAACTGATCAAAAAACGGATTCAGGAAGCATCCAAGTATGTACCACTCGAACAGCTTTGCATCAGCACCCAGTGCGGCTTCTCCTCCACCCACCACGGCAATCTTTTAACAGAAGAACAGCAGTGGGAAAAAGTAAAATATATTGTGGATACCGCAAAGGAAATTTGGGGATAAACCGGAAAAACCCGCTGGGCAGCCAGCGGGTTTTTTATCGGCCAGAACCGTGATTCAAGCACGAATTCCTTTTCTTTTTTTACAAGCTGTCTGCTTGTTCATGATCGAAGCACACAGCCATTGCTTTAATGCGACTGCTGGGCACGACCAACACTCCGCCGAACCCCGTGTGTGCGGGCAGCTTCTTCAGCCGGTGATTTAATGAAAAGCGTAATCGCAAAAGAGATCAGGCAGAGAATCGTGATCGCATGGAATGTCGGCATAAAGCCCCCGAGAAGAGAAGCAATGACCGATCCGGATAATGCGCCGATGCCGAACCCTTGGTAAATCACTGAATAATTGGCGCTTTGATTTTTCAGGCCGAAGAAGTCTGAAATAATGGCCGGAAATACGGTGACATTTCCGCCGAAACCGAAAGCAATCGCTGCAACACAGATAAAGAACAAGGCGAAATTTAAGTGGGCATAGCTTAAAACGGAAACCGCAATGGCCGTTGCAAGCAGCGTCCCTGATACCACTTTCATTCTTCCAACATGGTCTGATAAACCGCCGAGAATGAGCCGTCCGATTGTGTTAAAAACGGCAATGAGTGCAACTGCATTGCTGGCCGTCGCAACATCCAGCCCGACAAGCCTCGTGCCGATGTCTTTTACAAGGCTGATCAGATACAAACCACTCATACATGCAGTGAAGAATACGATGAATAAAAGGTAAGCTTGTTTCGTTTTGAGCATTTCTTTGATGGTAAAATCTTTTCCGGCCGGTTGTTTGGATACAGTACCGGATGTGGTTGCATTTTCTGCTTCTTTCAAGAGGAAAGATCCGCCGGTGATCATGACAATCGCAATAACCCCCCAGCAAAGGAAAGCCTGTGTGACGCCAAACGAACTGAGGACGGCACCGTTTATAAACTTAAATACCAGGCTGCCAGTCCCGTACGCCCCGACGGAGATGCCTGAAACGAGGCCTTTTTTATCCGGAAACCATTTCATTAAATTGGATAAAGTCGTGATGTAAGCTGTCCCGTCGGCATAACCAACGATAAGCCCTGCCAACAGATAGAGCATCCAAAGTGTAGGTGCAAATGCACTCAAGATTAATCCTGCGCCAAGCAAAATGCCGGAAAAAGCAACCAGGCGGCGCAGACCCCATTTTGCCTGTAATTTTGTGGCAAACAATGTCGATACCGCAAGTGCCAGGCTTAAAATGGAAAACGTCGTCGATACGGCACTCAATTGCCATCCAAATTTATCAACAAGCGGCTGGTTAAACAAACTCCAAGTATAAACAGTACCAAGCCCCATTTGTACAATCAGCGTCCCCAATACAATCAGGCTGCGGTTTGCTTTTTGTTCTAACATGTCCGGTTCCTCCCGTTTCTTCTGTCCTTTTCTACAGCTCAAATTATAGTACGAAAATAAGGAGGGAACGCATTTTCGGAACGAGAATGCTTTAAAACGGAATAAACGGTATACAAAAAGGAATGGACGGCATAGGACCAACCGCTTCCTGAAACTTTCCCGCTACATGTCCATTCAAGATGGCATATGGATGAATGCAGACATGCCAATTTTTACGCGCAAACGGTATGACCGGAAGCAAGCCATGACCGCTTTTTCGGCGTAACACCTTGAAGGATGGCATATCGGAAAGCAGGCATTCTAACTTTTCACGTGCGAACGACCGCAGTGCACAAAACAGACCATGCTTATTTTGTCACGCCCGTCCCGGCAAAAACAGGAAAAGCCGGCATGCACTTTTCGTGTTCATGCCGGTCGCTTTTCCTCCATGGCTGGACGCTTTAGTTTAAAAATGCATCAGCGCTTTAAACTGTTTCACATTTCTTCTGCTTACCGGAATTTCCGCATCCATCCCGTTTAAGCGGAGTAAATACGTTTGATTGAACCACGGCACAATTTCCCGGATTTTTGTTAAATTCACAAGATAAGAACGGTGGCAGCGAAAGAAAAGATCCTCAGGCAAAAGAGACTGGAACTCTGATATCGCCATGGGCATTTCAAACGTTTCCTGTTGTGTATAAACAAGCGTGATTTTCTCCTGGGCGGCGCAGTAAAAAATATCGTTTGCATCCGCCACAATAATTTTCTCGCCCTTGCGCAAGTTCACCCGCTCTTTCCGGTGCAGCCCGCCGTTTCGCGGCACAGCCCCTTCTTCCCCCAGCAATGAATGCTCTCTTTTATACGCAGCCTCGAGCCTTTTCAACATGGCGGCAATTCTTTTTTCTTCATACGGTTTTAAAATATAATCAAATGCTTCTAGTTCAAAAGCCTGGACGGCGTGTTCCTTATAAGCCGTTGTAAAAATAATATACGGTTTATGCGCAAATTTGCTGATGCTGCCTGCCAGCAGCATGCCATCCAGGGAAGGAATATTAATATCGAGAAAAATCGCATCTGTTTCATGTTCCTGCAAAAATTTCAACACATCCAGCCCATCTTCAAAACAATCGGTAATTTCAATCTCACTGTACGTTTCAATCAAATACGCCAATTCTTCACGTGCCGGTATTTCGTCTTCCACTATAATGGCTTTCATATTCTCCCACCTTCGGAACCTCAAAATAAACTTCTGTTCCGGGATTCAGCCTTCTAATGACCAGACCGTTTCCATAAATCAGTTTGACACGGCGATGGACATTATAAAGGCCAATCTGTGTGACCGGCATATTATCCTGATAAACATGCTCAATCACTTCTTCCGGAATGCCTGCCCCTGTATCCGTCACACTGATGCGTACTTTATCTCCTGCCTCTTTGACGGAGATTTTTACGACTCCTGGCCCTTTTACTTTTAAAATCCCGTGGTTGATCGCATTTTCCACAAGCGGCTGGATAATTAGGCTCGGGATCAGCACGGATACGACGTCAATCTCATATTCAACCTGCAGGCGGCTGCCGAACCTCGCTTTTTCAATCTCAATATAGTCGCGTACTTGCTGCAGTTCTTTATTAATATCAATAAAATCGTCGGTCAATTCAAGATTATAACGCATAAAACCGGATAAGTTCATGATTAATTTTCTTGCTTTATCGGGATTTCTGCGGGTCGTGGAAGCAATTGCATTTAACGCATTAAACAAAAAATGCGGGTTGATTTTTGTCTGGAGCGCCTTCCACTCCGCTTTATTGGCTTCTTCTTTGATTTCTTCGATGCGCGAAATTTCCATGAGCGTCGAAATCATCTGGGCAAGGCCGATTGCCATTGTCTGCAGGGAATAGGTGATTTTGTTCGCTTTTTTATAATAAATTTTCAATGTGCCGGTGACTTCATCCCGCTCTTTTAACGGAATAATCAGCAGGCACTGGATCTGCGGGGTCTGCTGGTCTTGGATATGGTTGCGGATCGTGATTTCCCCGCTTTTGATCGCAGTTTTTGTCAGATCACTGATAATTTCATGACCGATCTGGTACCTTTCCTGCCCGAATCCGACATAAGCCAGGATTTTTTTCGTATCGGTGATGGCAACCGCATCGGCGCGAATCTCGTTTTTAATAATGGCGCAGATTTTTTCTAACGATTCTGCATTGATGGCGCGGAAATAAGGCATCGTTTTATTGGCAATATCAAGCGCCAGTTTCGCCTGTTTTGCCGCCACAAATTCCTTCTCGCCCTCCACGCTTTTAATCAGCAGAACAATCAATCCGATATTGACGTCCCCCGCGATCATCGGGAAGGCAATTTTGGACACAATATCCACACCGGTGCTGAACGGGTGGGCAAAAACAAGAATCAAAAGCATGGTTAATATTTCACAAAACATCCCGGCTGCGATCCCGACGAACCAGCGCCAGGAATTTTTCACTTTCCTGCTGATCAGGCCGGAAATGACGCCGGCTGTAATACTCGTAATCAAGCACGGGATGGATGTCACCCCGCCAATATCTATTAAATAACGGTGCAACCCGGAGACAATGCCTGTGATAATGCCAACCCACGGGCCGAACAGGATGCCGCCTGATACGATAGCAATAATCCGCACGTTGACAAGCGACCCGTCCACCTTAATGCCAGAGTAAGTCGCAAAGATTGCAAAACTGCAAAAGACGGCAGTGATAAAACTCAGTTCAAAAACAGACGGCTGCTCTTGTTGAAAAATTTCTTTAAAACGCGGAATTCGCGTGATAAAAAATAAGCAAGTTAATAAAAGGGCAGCCCTCTCAAATATTTCCAGCAACATTTCAAATGACGTTTCCACTGCGCTCCCCCCCTCGTGAATGCCGGAAACTGCTTCTCAAGGCCGGATCTGGCGCCTATTTTCAATGTTTCCTAACAATTTGGCCGGTCTGGACCGTGAAGTTCGTGATAAAAGTCTATATAAAATGAACTTAAGTTTTTACATCTAGCCCGAGCATCCATTTGTTTGAGCACTACTTTTTGCGGTAGGCAAGAGAGCGGTAATATTTTGTTCATTTTATATAGCATCTATTTTTCAATGTTTCCTAACTCCAGTTTACTAAATTCCCCGCACAGTTGGTATGAAATTTAATGGAATTTATGACGGCGGTTTTTGCAAACGCAGAAAAGGCCTGTGTTTTTGTGAAAAATGAACATAGTGCAGTCCTATGTAAAAAGCGATGATATTTTCATCGAATGTTAACGCGGGACGTTTCTAAGTTCGGGAAGGCACCCAAATTTTTGCTTTTGCTTAATGTAGAGCGCCTCTATGTGAAGGAAGCTACACGAATTTTCGTCTTTCCTTCACATAGAACGCTTCTATGTTAAGGAAGCGGCACCAATTTTCGTCTTTCCTTAACGTAGACCGCTTCTATGTTAAGGAAGCAATCCGGATTTTCGCCTTTGCTTAACGTAGAGCGCCTCTATGTGAAGGAAGCAGTCCGAATTTTCGCCTTTCCTTAACGTAGAGCGCCTCTATGTTAAGGAAGCAGCACCAATTTTCGTCTTTCCTTCACATAGAACGCTTCTATGTGAAGCGCAATCTCCATTTTGCCAAAAGTGAGCGTAGAGGGATGATACGTGAAAGTCCGCACAAAATTGGTGCCAAAAAATGCCGGGAAAACGCTGCGAACAGGAGCTATGCAGTGGAATACTAAAACGCATCCAACTGCACAAAGATTGCAGACATCCCCTCCCGCAATCTTTCAGCCGTTTTCCGGGGCGCTTTCCCCCCAATCCCGTGACAAATCATAAGCAAACGGCGTTTCGATGATCTTTTTCACTTTAGCGGGATCGTCCGTTTTGCCCAGCGCCCACATCAGTTTCGGCACAATTGCTTCCGTATTCATATCCCCGGAAACAATCACCGGATATTGCGCGACTTTTCTTCCGACTTCATACAAATACAAATCATGCCCTTCTTCCAGGCATTGCGTCGAAATCATAACAGCAATCCCGGCATCGGTCAATTCCTTGATTTTCGGCAGCAAGTTGCGCCCTTCAAACGGCACCCCGCCGTTCCCGAAACTTTCAATGATCACCCCGCGGTAATGTTCCTTTAAAAAATCAAAAATCTCCGGCTTTGTACCCGGGTACAATTTTAAGAGAAAGACATCCGGTGACAGGCTTGTCTCGATATGAAAAGGCTGCTCCGAGGGTGACGGCCTCCAATGATAGTGCACCTCGTCCCCTGTTACATAAGCAACATACGGATGATTGATGCTTTCAAACGCATCGTAGCTTTTCGTTCGCATTTTCACCGCCCTTGTGCCAATGATCACGCGCCCGTCAAACACGACAAAAACGCCGCCAATCTCCTCACAAGCAAACCGGAGGGCGTTAAAAAGATTTTTCTTTGCATCCGTCTTTTTAAAACTGATCGGCACCTGTGAACCCGTCAGTACAACCGGCTTATTCAACCCCTGCAGCATATACGACAAGGCTGCCGATGTGTATCCCAATGTATCCGTTCCGTGTGTAATCAAAAAGCCGTCATACTGTTCGTAATGTTCCGCGACTGCTTCAGCAATTTGCACCCAATGTTCCGGCTGCATGTTTGTGCTGTCGCGGTTCATTAATATCTTTGCGGTGACATCGGCAGACAAAGCAGCACGCTGAAAATATTTCAGCAAGTCTTCTCCCGAAAGTCCGGGTTTCAGCCCTTCGTCCCCCTCGACGGAAGCAATGGTTCCGCCTGTTGCCAAGAGCAAAATTTTTTTCATTTGTGCCACCTTCTTTTCTTACTGTGTCTCGGAAACCAATATAGGTTATTATATGTTTTTTGCGGTTCCCATTCAATTTTTTGTCTCGCATCTCAACCATTTTTCAAACATGCCGATGCTTTTGATACGGCGGGCCAAATTCAGGCAAAAACGTTATCTTCGCCGCTGGTACCATTCGCCCTTTCCAAAAGCCTTGATGGCTCATATTCTGTTAGAAATGCACGGCATCAATTGATGAGGGAGTGGGGAGTTTGAGCCCAAATTTAGAAAAGTTTGTTGACCGCCTGCCGCTCGCGGAAAAAATCCGGCCGGTGCGGGAAGAGGGCGGGATCGCATATTATGAAGTCACAATGGAAGAATTTTGGCAAAAGCTGCACCGGGATTTAAGGCCGACAAGGTTATGGGGGTACAACCGCAGCTTTCCCGGGCCGCTTTTTGACGTACCACACGGGAAAAAGATACGGGTGAAATGGACAAATCATTTGCCGCAAAGACATTTCCTCCCGATGGACACCACCATCTTAGACGAGATGGGAACGGACTTTCCGGAAGTGCGGACTGTTGTGCATCTTCACGGCGGGGAAACTGAACCGGACAGCGACGGCTATCCGGAAGCCTGGTTTACACGCGATTTTAACAAAACCGGGCCGGACTTTAAAAAAGAAGTGTATGAATACACAAACAGCCAGCGTCCCGCCACTTTGTGGTACCATGACCATGCGATCGGCATTACGCGCCTCAATGTGTATGCTGGTCTGGCCGGCATGTATATCATTCGCGACCCAAAAGAAAAGGCTTTCCATCTGCCATCCGGCAAGTACGAAATTCCGCTGCTTCTTACAGACCGGACTTTCAACAATGACGGATCTCTTTTTTATCCGCGCCAGCCGCAAAATCCGGGACCCGAAACACCGGATCCCTCTGTCGTGCCGTTTTTTCTCGGCGACACGATTCTTGTAAATGGAAAAGTCTGGCCTTATTTGGAAGTGGAACCGCGAAAATACCGGTTCCGGATTGTCAATGCCTCTAACACGCGGGCCTATCGGTTGTACCTTGATTCTGGCCAGGCTTTTTACCAGATCGGCACGGACGGCGGGCTGCTTAGGCGACCGGTGCAAGTTGAAAATCTGGCATTGGAACCGGCAGAACGGGCGGATTTGATCCTTGATTTTTCCGAATATGCCGGGCAGACGATTCTTTTAAAAAATGACCTTGGTCCAAATGCCGATCCGGCCGACCAAACCGGTGATGTGATGCAGTTCAGGGTTGTGCTGCCGGTTGCCGGAGAAGACACAAGCCGCATTCCGCGGTCTTTATCTTCCATCCCGGTTCCTTCCAGCCATAACGTAAGCGCCATCCGCCATTTAAAACTAACCGGTGCAACCGATGCATACGGGCGCCCGCTGTTGCTGCTGGACAAAAAAAGATGGATGGATCCGGTCACGGAAACACCAAGGCTCGGCACAACCGAAATCTGGTCGCTTGCCAATACAACGGCTTTTACCCATCCGATCCATATCCATCTTGTCCAGTTTCAAATTTTGGACCGCCGCCCTTTTGACTTAGATTTATATAACGAAACGGGTCAAATCGTATACACCGGCCCTGCCACCCCGCCGGAGCCGAACGAACGTGGCTTTAAAGATACCGTTGCCGCACCGGGCGGGCAGATCACCCGCGTCATGATGCGATTTTCCCCGTATGCCGGCGACTACGTGTGGCACTGCCATATTCTCGAACACGAAGACTACGATATGATGCGGCCGTTCCAAGTCATCGATCCGAATCTGCCGGCATCAGACGGCCCCCTTTTGGATTAAAGGCTGCTTTCAAACGAATCGAGCCCAACACCGGCTTGTAAAACTTTAACCGAGCGGAGATTTCTAAGCTGTTTTTCAAATAGATCACGCAACCTCCATACAGCCGGGCGCCGGCAATTTTAACGAAATTAAAAGTTGTTTTTCAAGTAAATCAAGCCCGAAAATCCTGGTTTCCCGGATAAATCGTCATAAAAGGCCATTTATCCGGGAGCCAAAAAAACGGCAATTTAAAAAATTGTCACATGCAAGTTTGGCCACTATCTGGTATACTAAAAACGGAAGCGGATTCATACCGTTATTTTTTTGCCGTTTATATACTACTTGACCAATTCATTCATTTGGTCAAAAAAGGGAGGGGGTTGCAATGGCAGACAGGAAAAAACTGATTGTGGAAGCAGCTGCGAAATCTTTTTCTGAATTCGGCTACAAGGCGACCACGATGGACCATGTAGCAAGAAGGGCAGGCGTCGGCAAAGGCACGATTTATACTTTTTTCAAAAACAAAGAAGAACTGCTCCAATATATTATGGAAAGCCTGATTGCCGAAATGAAACATTCAGCCGAAGAAGCGATTGATGCGCGTTATTCTTTTCACGAAAACGTCCATCACGTGCTGTACCAATTGCTGGAGTTCCGGTTTAAGCACCAGCTCGCCATCAAATTGTACGAGGAAGTCAATCTTGGCACACCCGAAGTAGTGGATGCCCTCCACCATGTGGAAGAATCCATTCTGAACTATATCAGCCAGTACATCGGGGAGGCGGTGCAAAAGGGCGACATTTATCCATGCGATCCAAAACTAACCGCATTTATTATGTTTAAAATGTATATTGCCCTGATTTTTGACTGGGAGAAAAATCATCCTCCCCTGTCGAAAGAAGAGATTTCAAAACTGTTTGAACTGTATTTTTTTAAAGGTTTATCGGCAGAAAGCCATGTGTGCTCATGAACGCAAAGGGTGCCATCTGATGCGCTGCCCAGCCATGGAAGCAGAACGCTGTGACAGCATGTTTTTTCGTTTTCTTCATTATTTTTTTACCCTAAAATGACCGGATGACCAATTTAGTCATCTATTTAAGGAGGCATTCAAAATGAATGGCTATACTTTATTTGGAAAAGAACTAAAACAAATTATCCACCAACCGAAAGTCCTGATACCGCTCATTGCCGTCATTCTGGCGCCGATCCTGTATGCCGGCATGTTTCTCTGGGCATTTAAAGATCCGTATGCCAAAATGGACCAGCTGCCGGTTGCAGTCGTCAACCAGGACGAAGGGGCAAAAATGGATGGACAGCAGCTCACACTCGGAAAAGATCTGGTTTCGAACTTAAAGAAAAGCGGCGGCTTTGATTTCCATTTTGTATCGGAACAGCGGGCAATGGACGGGCTTCGCGGCCGCCAATATTATATGGTAATCAGAATTCCGGAAAACTTCTCCAAAAGCGCCACCACTCTATTGGCCAAAAATCCGGAAAAACTTCAGCTTCAGTACATGCCAAATGACAGCTACAACTTCCTGTCCAGCCAAATCGGCGAAACGGCCTTGCTGAAAGTAAAAGAAAAAATGGCGGACGAAATTTCAAAAACGTATGCGGAATCGGTTTTTCAAACGGCCGAAAAAATGGCGGGCGGTTTTAAAACCGCAAGTACTGGG
The DNA here is from genome assembly GCF_036225245.1 of Weizmannia sp. CD-2023. Taxonomy (NCBI): domain Bacteria; kingdom Bacillati; phylum Bacillota; class Bacilli; order Caryophanales; family Bacillaceae; genus Heyndrickxia; species Weizmannia sp. CD-2023. The sequence continues at coordinate 17,163 of NZ_JARTJQ010000098.1, read as the reverse complement.
GCCGCAAAACTTAACGAGGGCGCTGTTAAACTGGATGACGGCGTCACGGTGTTAAAACAAGGGACTGGGCGGTTGCTTTCCGGGGCTGCTTCATTGCAAAATGGCAGCACAAAAGTACACAACGGGGCGCTCGCAGTAAATTCAGGCGCAGTCGCTTTAAACAAAGGAATGCCCGTTCTTCACGCAGGCATCGTAAAAGCCGGGGACGGGGCGCAAAAATTGAATGCCGGGGCAGGACAGCTTTATGCCGGCGCAGTTTCGTTAAACAACGGGACGGCACAAGCCAATACCGGTGCAAAAGCATTGAAAGCGAATCTTGAAAAGCTGGCATCCGGTTCCATTACTTTTACAAAAGGCATTTCTGACGCAGCTTCAGGTGCAGAAAAACTGGCAGCCGGCACCTCCACTTTGAGCACCGGCCTGAACCAGCTTTCAACAACGGGCAGCAATTCTTTATTGTCTGGCGCTACAAAACTGCAAAAAGGCGCAGGCGATCTTGCATCGGGAAGCAGTCAGCTCACATCAAAGATGAAAGAAGCAGAAACAGCCATTCCGGCACAGCTTTTACAAGGCACATCACGGCTCAATGCAGGCGTTACGCAAATGAAAACGGAATTGCCGAGCAAAGTCGCAAAAGGCGTTTCCACCGAGCTCAATAACAGCATCGGGCAAATCAATAGCGGGCTAACATCCGCGCAATCCCAAATCAGCAGCGCAATGGCTGCCCAAATCGATTCAGTGACAGAAGAACAAATTAAACAAACAGACGAACTTGTGGAAACATTGGGGAAACAAGCAAACCTGCCCGATGCGCAAATCGCACAAATGAAGAAGGCGGCTGAAAATCGTATTCAAAGCGGGAAACAAAACGTGCAGGATAAATTGCAAGCCGAAATCAACGCAGGGTTTAACCAGATAAAACAAAAAGCCCAAGCTGCGGTTCCTTCTGAAGATGCGATTGCTGCAAGCATTTCAAACCAAACGAATCCGGCTTTTGACCAGCTTACAGCGGGCATTTCAGAGCTGAACGCCAATATTGAAAATGACAAGGATCCTTCGAAAGAAACAGTCAAAAGCAGCTTGCACAAACTTTACGCAGGCGCCGTGGACTTAAATAACGGGATTGCGGCTTTAAATGCCGGCGAACAGACCTATACTGCCGGTTTACAGAACCAGTTTATCCCGAATTTGAAAAAAGCAAATGACGGGGCAGTCGGCCTTCAAACAGGCGCAGAAAAACTTGCAAGCGGCCTGAAACAGATCAATAGCGGGGCGGGAACCCTTGCCACAGGCGCCGGAAAGCTGGCAGACGGTTCATCAGCGCTCGCAGAAGGCACAGGCCGGCTGCAATCCGGTTCTTCACAGCTTGTAAACGGCTCTTTTGCATTGAAAAACGGGACCGGTTCTCTCGTTTCCGGCACAAACGAGCTGCAGTCTGGTTCAGCGCGGCTCACAGCAGGCGCAGAAAAACTTGCAAACGGCACCGGACAGCTCGCATCTGGAACTGGACAGCTCACATCCGGATCCGGGCAGCTTGCATCCGGCATAAAAGAGCTGAACAGCGGTTCCGGGCGTTTGTCTGACGGGACAAAACAATTAAAGAACGGGACGGCGGAACTGAAAAACAAACTGGGCGATGCCGCCAAAACGGCAAGCAAGATCCAGGCAAATAACAAAACGTACAACATGATGGCCGATCCGGTCAGCCTTCATACCACCCATTACGACAGGGTGCCGAATTACGGTACCGGCTTTACGCCGTACTTCTTATCCCTTGGGCTCTTTATCGGGGCACTGATTTTGACAATCGTCTACCCGCTCGTGGAGTCGGCAGGCATCCCGAAAAACGGGATCAGCTGGTTTTTCAGTAAATTGGGTGTACTCCTGATTGTCAGCATCCTTCAATCTGTGATTGCAGATTTGATCATCCTTTCGGGTGTCGGTATTCATGTAAAAGATGTGCCGTTGTTTCTGTTGTTCTCGGTATTAACGAGCTTTACCTTTATGGCGCTGATTCAATTTTTGGTTACGTTTTTGCAAAATCCCGGCAGATTCCTTGCCATTGTTATTTTAATCCTGCAACTGACGAGCAGCGCCGGGACTTTTCCATTGGAAGTCATTCCGAAATTCATCCAATGGTTTAACCCGCTGTTGCCGATGACCTACAGCGTGCGCGGATTTAAAGCGGTTGTTTCCAGCGGAGAGATGGGTGTGATGTGGCAAAACGCCGGCATCCTGCTGATTTATATCGCAGCTGCCGAAGTCCTCACCCTGTTGTACTTTGTCATCCGTTACCGCCGCCAGTACGGACAGTTGCATAAACATACAGTACCGGAAGAAGTTTAAAGATTTGATGCCGGGTTCTGGGATTTTTCCGGCCGGCTCATAACAAATTTAACAGGCTGCCCGGCGAGATGGCCGGGCAGCCTTTTTTCCAGCCCGCTCCGATTCCGGAAGCAATCTGTTGATTCTTTTAGATACCGCTGGTTTTCGGGGCGTGCTGCCAGTTTTTTGGATAAGCTTGCTGTTTTTCAGGATTCCTTCACGTAGAACGCTCGATGTGAAGAAAGGCTGGGGCTTTTGCCGGGTTTATTCACGTATGGACTCTCTGCGTGAAGGAATCAATGCCTTTTTTCCCGGATATTTTAACACAGGGGCGTTCTATGCGAAGCATCCGAATTTCCGGCCCATGTCATATCTCTTTTCCGCCCGCCCATCTTTTTTTCAAATCTTCTACAAGCAAATCGGCAAGGCCTTCCTGGTACCCCGCTTTTTTCTTCAACCGCATTTCATTTGCCACTAAAAGCAGTTCAGGGGATTGAACCGCATCCAGCTTGGAAAGCCGGGCGGATATATCCTCTTCCGACAGAACCCGCAAGTATGCATCCGGGTCCATCCGCCAAAATACCGTTTGCCCGGGAAAACGGTTGCTGAGGCGCTCCGCCATGGCAACGCCTTCCGGATCGAGATCGCCCGAATAATAAAAAGTACACCCGTTTTCCGCAAGACGCTGCAGCATGATCCAGGCAGCAGTGCGGAACTGGCCGTGCGTGCAAATCACAGGCGCATCGGGCACTTCATCAAGCACGGCCGAAGCCACGCCGGAATTCTCAATGATCCAGACTTTTTTTCCCACCCGCGGCCAAATGTTCGTAAGCTGCAATAATTCTTTCACCGGGACATTCATGACCGTCCCTGCAGCAGCTGCTTCTCGCCAGACCGGGTGCAGGCCGTTTTCCGTTTCCGCCAAAAATGCGCGGCACGTCACAAAACTCCATAAGTCATCCCGCATCAGCCCGGCATTTGCGTACAGTTCGTTCAATTCTTCCGTCGTTTTCGGCATCTCTTCGATCAGCCCTTTCAACAATTGGCTGGTGAACAAACAATGGACAAAGAGCCTGCCTTCGAAACGGTTCTGGTCAAAAAAATGCGGGTTCCCTGTCACACGCTGGGAAAAAAACGGAATTCGTTCATATTTCCCTTCTTCCGGCAGCATTGTGGAAGCTTTCAAAACGGTTGTGAGCTGTGCGGACAACGTATCCGGATCCTGCTTGTACGCATGCCAGATAAAACGCGTGTCAGCCGTTTTACCGGCAATCCGGCACCACCACCAGTTTCCGCCCGGCATCGTCTCCGCCAGCCGCGCCAAAAACTGTTCCTCTTTCTTTTTCTCTATTTCCCCTTCTTCCGCTTTGGAAAAAATTTTTTCCCTCAAAACCGCTTCAAGCAGCTCAACCAGGGTGTACTTGCCGAAAACAGTCGGCGCCAGCGCCTTTTCAAATGCCCGCAGCGAAATTTTGTTTTTCTCTCTGAGCAAATCAGGGGACGTGCCGGCAAGACCTGCAATCGCCTCCAGTTCAGTGCGCGTAAAACCGGCAAGACTGACGGTTCCCCCGATATGGCCGAGCGAACGGTATTTTTCTTTAAAAAGGCGGAACAGTTTCATCATCCCCGGTTCCTTCCTTAACAGATCGATCGCATCATTCATCCTTCCCAACTCCTTTTCACAAGCTCTCTCCCGACATCTTGTTTCCCGATTCCGGAACCTCTTTTACACCGGTCAAAAGAAGCCGGAATGGTTTTCCATCCCGGCCGCACACTGACAAGTCTATGCTTTTCAAAGCCGGTCCGGAGCTCCCGCCAATGCTTCTTCCGGTTTTTCCACTATCGACCGTTTATGCCCGTCCCACCGGTAACGGATCACGGTGACAAAATTGGCGTTTTTCGGGCGGACAAGCTCGCAAATGGCAAGGCTGGAAATGGTGTCATAGTCGCCCCAGAGCGCCTGCGAATTCATAATATAATTGAATCCGAGCTGCTCGACGACTTCGAACATGTCGCGGATATTGTTTTCATCCACCCCGGCAAACGCTTCGTCCAGCGAAATGATATACGGCGCCATACTTCCTGCCTCCAGATAGCGCGAATATGCTGCGGTAAAAAGCGGAATATACATGGCCATCGCTTTTTCCCCGCCGCTGAATTTGAAAAATGCAGTATTGCTCAGCTCGCGTTTCGGCTCGCCGGCACGTTTGTATGACAGCACGAATTGGAACCATTTCCGGTAATCGAGCACTTCTTTTAAAACTTGATGGAGCGTCGACCCTTCATTGCGGATTTCAATCAGTTCTTTGGCAGCCGCAATCCGTGAGCGGAAGTGTTTTGTAATCCGGTTTAAATCGTCCTCGTTTAAAAACTTGCTGTTGCGCTGCAGCAACGCGACAAGATCTTTCGTGTCGAGCTCGTCTTCGGACTCCGCCGTCTTTTCCTTCCAGGCAATCGAAAAAGTAAGTCCGGACGAATTATCCCGGTTTCTCATAATCGAGTCCATTTCTTTCACCCACTTGGCTGCCCGCTGGATCCGGTTCCGCAAGATGACACCAACCGTATTGACGATAATATCCTCGTACAGCCTTCTGTCCTGCTCATCCAAATAACTTTGCAAGTTTAAAAGTTCTTTTTCAAGAGACTCGAGTACCGTATACGGGCTCACCCTGCGGCCGCGGTATTCCATCTGGATGAGGCGGCGGCCCCGCAAACCTTCCCATTCCTTTTTGAACGTTTCGTAATAGTCATCGAGTTTTTCAGCGAACCATTCTGGCGGATCCGCTTCTTTTGTAAACTCGGACATGCGGTACTCTGTTAAATTCGACTGTTCGTTGAAAAAAATTTTTGTCAGGTTTTCATTTAATTTTGCGCGGTCATATTTTTCCAGCACGCCGGAAAACGCCGCCAAAATGCTTTCCGGTTCCGTATCTCCGCTTTCCACGAAGCCGAGTGAAAGCTCTTCTTTTACGAGTTTCTCCCATTCCGCGGCCATATTTGCCCAAAATGTGGCGCGCGTTTTCGCAAGAGACAAATCGGCTATGCACTTTTCAAGTTCTGCTTCTTTTTTCGGCTTCGTTTCGTAAATATCCCTGATTTTTTCGTCCGTACTTGCATATTCATGCTGGACTGCCTGAATCCGGGCGCGGACCTCATCAATGCCTTGCAATTTCAGCTGCTGCTCAATCGCTTCGATATCTGCCGCTGTTTTCTCCCATTCTGACCGGCGGACGTTCTCTTCACCGCGAATTTCATCAAGTTCCTGCTCTTTCTCAAGGATGTCCGCAGCAAGGCGCGCGAGCATTTTGCGCCTGGAAAACAACCGTTGAAAAGTGAGCTCCAGGCTGTGAAGATGTTCTTCATAACTTTTCGCAGCAGCCAGTGCTTCATCGAGCGGGCCGCTTTGAAGCGCAAGATTCAGGCCGGCCCCTTGCTCATGCAATTGCAGCCGGATGTTTTGCAAATCCTGGTATACTTGTTTCCATTCGCGGTCGATGTCGCTCAGAAATTCCTGTTCCTGCTTCAGGCTGCGCGCCGTTTTTTCCATCTGTTCTTCAATGTCGCGCAAATCTTTGTCATCCGGAATGCCCGCTTTCCAATCTTCTGCTTCCTGTACTTTGCCGGCCCAGTCTGAAAGGCGGCTTTCCATTTGCAAAAGGGCGAGGCGGATTTCAGCAATCTTTTGCTCTGTTTCTTTGATTTTTTCCTGCTGGTACCGTTTCCGGGACGTTCTGCCGATAAATTTGGAAGGCCCTTCATCCGGGGCATGCCCAACGAGGCAGCCGATTGAAAAAGAGCCATCCGCGTCAATGTGAAAACCGCTGTCCGACGGTTCAAGCGGAATGCTGCGCAGCACTTCGTCAATGCGCGCGGCTGATACCGGGCTATCGTCACCCGGATCCGGCTTTAAGTAATCGGCAAGCGTGTACCCTAAAATGTGCGGGTTCGGTCGGATGACCCGGTCGTGGACAGGCGTAACCGGCTCTTCCGTAATCAGGCTGTCCAAAATCCCCGTCTGCCGGAGTGCCGCTTCAATTCTAGCTTTTTGGGCATCGACCACATGATCCTGGAATTCCACCGCGGCATAAAAGGGGAGATAGCGTTTCCCTGATTCATGGAGACGCGCACGGAAAGCCTCCGTATCTGCGGGGCGTTCCGGGTTGGCAAGTTTCAAGTTTTGCCAATACACAAGCGTTTCTTCGGCTTCGGCCAATTCCTGTTCTTTCGCCTTTTGTTCCTGCTCCGCGCGTGAAATTTCTGTCCGCACTTGCAAAATATAATCATTTGCCGCGTCCACAATTTCTTCCCTGACCGCTTCATAACGGTTTTCTTCGTACAGCCCGTCCAGCGCGCCGGCAATACGCCGGAGCCGCTCGTCTGTAAAAGAGAGGGCCGGATGCTGTTCAATCCACAAAAACACGGCATCTTCCAGCTCCTGCTTTTGTTCGGTAAACCAGTTTTCCAAATGGTCGAGTTGTTTCCGGAGTTCGTCAATTTCCTGCTTTTTGGCAGATGACTGGCGCTGCAGTTTCAGATGCGCTTCGTGAAGCCGCTCCGCTTCTCCGGCCAGTTGCCGCAGCTTTTGCAAAAGTCCGCTGTGCTGTTTAGTTTCCCGCTTCCAAACCGAAAAATCAAAAGCTTCCCCCTCATGCCGCGAAAAATCCCCGGCGTTTATCCCGTGCCCGGTAAAAGCTGCATCCCCGGCATCCAGTGCCAGTTCATCCAGTGTCTCCTGCATACTGGATTCATCCTTGCTGTTTTCTGTTTCCAACCGGTCCTGCTCCAGGCGGATGTCCAAAAGCTGGCTTTTCTTTGCTTCCCACTTTTTCTCCAGATCCGCTACTTCACTTTTTAACTTTTCAGCCCTGGCCTGTTTCCCCCCTTTTTCTTTCTCAAGGCGCCAAACTTCATGGTGCTGCAGCCGTTCCTGTTCTGCTTTTAAAACGTCGCGTTTTTGTTCGTAATGCTTTTTCTCTTCTTCCAGGTTTTCAATCACGCCGCGCAGTGATTCAGAGCGGGTTTCTAACGTGCTGGCGTCCTGCTTGGCGTCCTGCAGCCTGCTTTCGGCCTCCCGCCATTTTTGGGCGCGTTCCGCTAAAATATATTGATTGTAAAGATCGTATTGGCGCACCAGTTTCTTTGCCGATTCGTGCTCCCGTTCAAGCTGCTCAAGCTGCTGCTCCGTTTCGTCCATGCTTTCAATCGTGTCGGACAAATGGCGGAGCTCGTCATCCGTCAAAGGCGGCAGCGCGGACTCGAGGATTTCATAAATGACCGTCGGCTTGAAATCTTTTGACAGTTTCGGGCTTCTCAGCTGAATCAAAAGCTTGATTAAATCTTCAAAGGCTTCCATCGACTGAAAACCGAAAATATATTTGTTCACCAGTTCCATATATTCTTTCTGCGAGTGGACGAGATACCCCCCGGACCCGATCCGGTTTTCAAGCTCTTTTGCAGACAACGGGATCCGCTCTGACTGGCGGGTGTGCGCCAGTTCAAAATCGTAGCCGATCCTGCGGTTGTCGGTCAGGACGAAATACCATGATTTTAACGTTTTATGCCGCTTTGCCTGCATGCCGATGCCCGTTGTGATATACTGTTTTGTCCCCTGCTTTTGGTATTCCAGAAACAAGTAGCCGGTCCGCTCGTCATGGCCGGACACTTCCTTTTCCCCAAGCAGGTAATCTTCCATCTTCCTTGCTTTTGACCCGAACGGATCAAGCCGGTCAGGCGTCTTTTTTCCGTCCAGCAAAACCGGTAAAATGCTTTGCATCGTCACCGATTTCCCCGAACCGTTTGTGCCGCGCAACAACAGCTTTCCGTCCGCAAATTCAAAAATTTCATCGTCATAATACCAAAAATTTAACAGGCCGGCGCGGTTCATCACCCATTTTCCTTCTGTCACGGTTGCTCAACCCCTTTCTCAAAATCAGCTGGATACTCGCCTGCAAGCACGCCCAACAGCGGTTTTATCCGGATCAGCCCCGCCGCTTCATCCGTTTCCGCCATCATCCATTCTTTCATCGTTTCGACCAATTCCGCACATACCGCCTTTGTGCCGGCGTCCCGGAAATGTTTCGGCCATCCGCGTTCGAGGCGGGAGCGCATCTCGTCAATGACCGCTTCAAATTCGCCTTCCGTAAGCAAAATTTCCCCCGCTTCATTCGGAACGTATTTTTCCGGGTGGTCATGCAGCGTCTTTGACAACTGCAGCATCAGATCCGTAGAACCTTTTGCATTCGGGTAAACATGGTGGTAACTCCGCGGTTCTGCGGCAGATAAAAAGGCTGTGTTTTTAAAAACATGGAGCTTATAACGGCTGTGTTCTTCAATGTCCTCAAAAAGCCGGTTGCGGAAATTGCGGATATAAAGAAAATCGGGGTCCTGCGTATCTTTCCGGTGCAGGCCGGGGGAGAAAAACAATTTCCGGTACACCCGCTTGCGCCGTTCATCTTCCTGATTCTGTTTCCAGTCTTCTTCAAGGAGCCCGGTCCAGTCCGCATAACTTGTAAAATCATCCGGAAAGCTTCTTAGAAAATAGCGGCTGTAAACGGTCGCTTCATATAGGACTTCCTGGTCTTCGTAAGTGTCAAACCTGGAAATATCGCCGTCTATTGTCCGGATCAGATGGAATTCCATCAGTGCCTGGACCGCCCGGATGAGCGACTTCCGGTGAAGATAAAGCGTCCAGTCCAGCTCATCTTCCACAGGATAATCGTTTTGGATCTCCTGGCACATCTCCGACAAGAGGAACTGTTCATCCACCGCTTTTCCTTCCAGAAAAGAAAGCGCGCAGCAAAAAATAGCATAATCCATCGGCTCCTGAAAACGCGGGATGCCCATCCAGCTTTCCGGTTCCACCGGGATTTTTTCAAGTTTGATAAAATGCTGGTGGATGATCAGCCTGAGCCCGAATTTCTCGCTGATGTAACGGCGCAGCACTTTTTCGCGCTCGCGGATGAGCTGGTACCAGTCCGGGTGCTCAGACCGCAAAATCCAGTAATGATGGAATAACAGGTCCATCCCCTGCACCGCTTTTTCATCAAAAACTTGTAACGGATCCATCAGCGTTCTCCTCCTGACAGTTCAAATATGGCATCCGGTGCCATCCCCGTGCCCATCAGTTCGCCGCGGATAAACCGGGCTATCCCCTGTACTCCTTTTTCAGCCAAAATATGTACCGGGTTCATCAGCGCTCTCCTCCCGATAATTCAAATACGGCATCCGGCATGATCAGTTTCCCGTCTTCTGCATCCAGTGTGATGATCCGATCCGGGTCAATCGCAACTTTTACGGACATCCCGTAATCCGTTTTTACTTCATGGTTTTTCGCTGCCATCGATTTTCCGATCCAGACGAGCAGCACTTTCCGGACAAACGGCTCCACTTTCCCGATTTCAGCAAGGCGAATCTCCCCGTTTTTCATATATTTTTCAATCAGCTTCTTTTCCTGTTCGCGCTCTTTTAAATAGGCGAGCCGCTGCTTTTCTTTCTGCTCATGGTTAGAACGGAAAGCGCCCGGCTTTGTTTTCTCGCGGTACCGGTTCGTTCGCGGCTTGATTTCCCGCATCTCCGGCTGTTCTTCCCATGTCTCGGCATGAAGATTGTCCGTTGTCGCCTCCTCCAGGTGCAAATGCCGTACCGTCATCGTCCCGAACACGACGGATGACAATTGATGGGCCTCTTCCAAACTATGGCACCCGGCAAACCATTTGGAAAGGTGCAAATAATCTTTTTTCCGGCTCCGGAAATGTTGCTGGCGTTCACTGATCCGCTGAACATAACGGGCCATCCTCCGGATCATTTCATTTGTCTGCATCTGCAGCATTTCCAGTTCACTTTGGGAGGAGCTGGCCCCAAAAAACCACCGCCGCAAAGACTCCCAGTATTCCCGGAATTCTTCCAGCCATTCTTGTCCGGAAGCAGCCGTATCTTCCAAGCGGGGAATTTGGCGCCTGTGTTCCACGAGTTTTTCAAAAAGCGGCGCCAATATATGCGTATCCAGTTCCCGCAACCTTTCCCGGATTTGCAGCGATGTTTTTTGCAACGAGACGATAAAATCACGCAAATAAGCCGTGAATTGGTTTTTATATACGAGAAAGGCTTCCGTCTGCATCCGTTGTGATGTCTTTTCGCTATTGATATAGGCTATGTAATCCGCTGTATTTGTCCGGATGGTCCCGAAAAAGTGAAAAATGTCATCCCAAATGTGCATGTAGTGGGCTGCAGGTTTGTCCAACGGCTGTTTCAGTTCTTCTTCCAGTTTTGCCAAAGAGGCGAGCAGACGGTCAAATTGCGAACGTTCGAGCGATCCCTGGAACTGGTCCCCCAGTTTTTCAAGCTGGATCAGCATCCGCTCGATTTCCACTGTGTAAGGCGTACACTGGTAGCGGAATCTTTTTTTCTTATATTCTTCGATGGTTTTGGCATTTGTCATATCCTGGCGGGCAACCAGGTTATTCCATTTTACCAGCTGGGCCAACTGCTGGTGCAGCTGTTCTTCTTCATAATCGTGAAAAGCCGGGAGCGAGCGCAAATATTCGAGCACTTCCTCCGGCGAAATAAAGTCGCGCATCCTTTCATGCTGCCTGTAAAAGAAGCGCAAAATCACGCGGTACTGGGCAGCAGAATCCGCCGTCAGATAACTCGCTTCGACAACTTTCTTCATGATCTGGTCCATTCGTTTCACCACGTTTTGGTCGTATTACTTCTATTGTATAAGATTTGCAGGAATTTTGACATGGAAAATATGTTTTTGCAGGTTTGGAGCGGGCTGAGCCTTTCGTGCACATGTACTTTTTATGCGGGAACAGCAAAGGCTGCCGGTAAAATTTCGGCAGCCTTTTAGGTTACAGACACCTTTCCCCTGTTGATTTTCCTCACCACCGCAATGATGAGCCTGCAAATGAAAAATTTGCCCATCATACTGAAAAAAGAATGATACCATGTCCACCCTTTCTTCCAAGTGATCAAGTTTGTTTTTTTCTCAGCGATGGTTTCCGCCATGACTTGCGGGAGGGAAATAAGCAGCACTTTAAAAATTTGGTTCAATGGCCTGCTGTTTAACGCCCATTGATTGTAGTAAAGCAATAACAGTGGATAATGCACCAGATCAAAGGGCAAGTGGATCCTGAATTTATCAGGAAATGGCCTGATTTTGTATTGAATATACCCTTTCTTTACCAGATAGGTGTCAGCAAGCAAATTTCCTGCAGCACTGGCAAGATAAACAATGATCCAATCCTTAAAGGAACGTTTTACGATGGCAAATGGCATTAAAGCAATGCCTATTGCAGTGATTAGTGACAACAATGTTACTTGGTGTTTTCGTTTCATTTTTTTATCACTCCTGGTTTAATAAAAGCTCGCGGCAATCCTTTTATTTATTTTCTTTTCCGATGCCTTTTTATATACAGAGCCATGCAGATATATTTACAAGCAGGGCTTTAACGCTTCCAAAATATCCGGCAATGCATTTAAAAACGTTACCTGCGGCGTTTCCAAATGCATTGCCGTAACAAGTTGAATAACCGGCCGGGTGCGGAAAATTCAGCGTCCGTAAACGGAATACGGACGGCCTTCATTTCCATTTCATGGCTTTCGCAAGCAAATCCGCTTCACGCAGCCATGCGCGGTTCCATGGTTGATGCCGTATTTATAAATTTTTGGAAGTTATAATTGTGGCGATGGCCATTCCTGTTTTCAAAAGCGGAGAAGCACCGCAAGTTATGTTTTTCTGCAAAAACAGCCCCGTTTTCGAGGCTGTTTTTTGAAACTATTTCGTTCTCTTATTTGGCGTGTTTTCGCCGGCTGTTTCGAGGCCGGTACTCGGGGCGTGGCCGGTCTTGAAATGGTTTTGGCTTTTCCGGACTGCTTCCGGTATTTTGTATTGTTGCCCGTTTGTTTGGTTTTCTCCGGTATTTGGCATTTCACAGGCTCCTTTGCTTTCGTCTCATGCATAGGATGCCGGCCCGGCAGCGTGTTTAATCAGGAAATTTTTGCAATCCTATCGGCGTAACTGCGGTGTCCTAAGCCGCTTATGGCTGTTAAAATTTTTAGTAATAACCATGAAACAGGTTTATCATCCCGAGTTTAGGGAAAAGGAATAAAATTCACATATTTATACACAATTCTTTCCACAGCTCTGGATAACTTTCCCCCAAGGTCTTGCGGCGTGCAGGCTTTTGATGTAATTTTTTTGATTTTGCTTCAGAAGGAGTTGCCCCTTTGCCGCAGGAAGATTGCCGGCTTTTGCCCTTTTAAAGGCGTTCGATCGGTGCGGTCCGGAATATTACAATTTAAAATGCTGGATGCCATCTTGCAGGTCCTGGGCCAAATGGGCAAGCGCGTTAGAGAGGGACGAGATTTCTTCCATCGTTGCCAGCTGCTCCTCGGTTGCTGCACTGCTTTCCTGGTTGACTTCAGCGGTCTTAGTGGAAATAACCGCCAGTTCTTCCAGCGTTTTTGTGATTTGGGCGCCCTGGTCATCCAGTGACTCAACCGAAGCTGCCACTTCCTGCACTTTTCCCAACACATTTTCCATCGATTCAGAGATTTTGATAAACGCAGCACCTGCATCCGAAGATTCTTTCAGCCCCGTGTTGACCTGATGATGGCCTTCTTCCATCGCTTTGACTGCATGTGCCATTTCCGTTTGGATATTGGAAACCATTGTCCGTATTTCATCCGCAGAGTTTTTAGACTCTTCCGCCAACTTTCTGACTTCATTTGCCACCACCGCAAATCCTTGGCCATGTTCCCCGGCTCTTGCCGCTTCAATCGTTGCGTTTAAAGCCAGCAAATTCGTCTGCTCTGCAATGGACGTAATAATCCCCATAATCCGGCTGATTTCCTCAGACCTTTTCTCCAGGCTGCGGATAATGTCAGAGGCGTTGGCAACCGTTTTTTCAATATGATTCATTTGGTTTTGAACATTTAAAACGGCCCTGTCCCCTTCTTTTGTCAGCGCATTTGCAATTTCAACCGCTTTTTCCATGTCTTCGCTGTTCCCGGCGATTTTGTGCAATCCCAGTGACATTTGTTCTACGATTGCTGTTACTTGCTGGATTTGGACCATTTCGTGATCCGTCTTTTCAACTGCCTCCTGGGTAACCTCGGCAATATGTTCAGAAACCTGGTTGCTTTGTTCGGCACTCGCCGCCAGCTCCTGGCTGCTGGCTGAAACCTGTTCGGAAGCTTCGCTGACCTGGCTGATGATCTTTCTTAAATCTGCAATCATTTCATTTAATAAGCCGGCCATTTGCCCCAGCTCGTCCTTATTTTTCACATGCACTTTTTCTATATTCAAACGGCCTTCCGCAATGTTTTTGATGGCTTCGGAGACAACCCGCACCGGCCTTGAGATTGCCCGGCTCAGCAGCAGGAGCAGCACGATTCCGGCCAAAATGGAAACAGCCGAGATGCCGCTGATCAGCAAAATAAGGAAATGAACGGTTTTTTCAGTTTTTTGCTTTTCAACATCCAGCACGTGGTTGATCCCTTTCACAAGCGCATCAGTTTGGTTGCCCAGTTCCTTGCTTATTTGACGCCCGGAAGTGGATACAAGCTGCAATGCCTTTTTCTCCTGCCCATTTTGTTTATAGGCAATTTCCTCATCTAAGATCGCAGTGTACCCATTAAATAATGCTTGCTGCTCTTTAACATTGCTGATGTTTGACGGGTCGGTCAAGCGGCGCAGCAATGCTTTGCTTTGGGCTTTATAGTTGTTGGTCGCCTCTTTATAGTCATCTAAATAAGCCGGTTCGCCTGTCAGCAAATACCCCCGTACTGCGGCTGACTGTTCCCTCACACTGATCTTTATATTTTTGGCGGAATCCAGGTTTTTCGTTTGGATACCGACCAGCTTGGCATACGTGCTGTCCAGCTTGTTTAAGCCGATATAAGCGCCGGCTGAGACAATAATCAAGAGTGACAAGATGGATCCAAATACCAAAAATAATTTGCGGGACACGGTTAAATGCATGTTCTCATACCTCTTTTCTGCCTTTATTTTACTTTCTATTTTATATCGGCAGAAGCGATGGTTTTTAGAGATGGATGGGAATCACAAATTTAACAATTTTGGTAAAGGCTAAAAGATGTCATGCTTGCATTTGTATGTTTAAAGCACAGCCGGCAATCCAGGAAAAAACGTCCCTGAAATCCGTTTAGAGGCACTTTGAAAATGGAATGAAGATTTTTTCATCAATTTTCTCAACCATCCCCCGCCTTTTTCCCGCCCGGCATATTTCCTTTTACCTGCTTCAATACCGCCACGATCAAAAAGCTGACAATCACAAGCAAGAGCCAGGAGCTTACTTTGCCGAAATGGACAGGGCTCCAGGTGCCGGCCTGATCCGGATATTGCCAAGCGCCAAAAAACGTTGCGATATTTTCAGCGATCCAAATGAAAAATCCGATCAGTACAAACGAGAGGGCAACCGGCATGCTGTAGCGGGTGCCGTTTACCATGTATGTAACCCGGGATTTCCAAAAAACAACGAGAACAAGCGCGGAAAGCCACCAGCGAATGTCGATCCAAAAATGGTGGGTAAAGAAATTCAAGTAAATAGCGGCAGCAAGCGGAAAAACGGCAAGAAACGGCGGCCATTTCACGAGCCCAACTTCAAGCCTCCTCCACGCCTGGCAAATGTAACTTGCGACGCTCGCATACATGAAGCCGCTGTACAATGGCACACCCAAAATTTTCACATACCCTTTTTCCGGATAAGACCAGGAACCCATATGAATTTTAAAAATTTCCAGTGCAAGCCCAATCAGGTGGAACAATGTAATAACCCTTAATTCGTCCACTGTTTCAAGCCGGGAATGCACCATCCACCATTGCATGAAAAGGCAAATGATGAGCAGCCAGTCATACCGTGGCAAAAATGGGAGCGGCACGATTTTTGTCAGCGCCAAAGACGCAAAAATCACAACAGGAAACAGGCAGGACAGGGCCTGCTCCCGGGCAAATGAGAGGAGTTGGATGAGCACCCGCTTCATTCGCAGCCTTGCCGTTTTTTTCTGAATATGCTTTTGAACGGTTGCCTCCATGGTCACTCCTCCTCTGTTCCCCGGTATTCCAAAATATCGCCGGGCTGGCATTCCAACGCCTTGCATATCGCGTCCAAAGTGGATAATCGGATCGCCTTTGCTTTCCCGTTTTTCAATATCGACAGATTGGCCATGGTAATGCCGACCCGCTCCGAAAGTTCCGTCACACTCATTTTCCTTTTTGCCAGCATGACATCAATATTGATGATGATCGCCATATTTTCCACCTCAGACCGTTAAATCATTTTCATTTTTCATTTCGATTGCTTCCTGCAAAAGCCTCTCAAGCACAGCGGCAAAGACAGTAATGACCGCTGATGCTAAAATAATGAAGAAACAAATGGCGAGAATCCCCGGGGCATCATCTCTATCCGCCATAAGATAAAAAAGCGGGCTGCCTGCCACGTACAACAGGCCGATCGCTGCGGCACAGGATTTAATTTTTTTCAGAGCTGTTACGGAATTTGCCGAAAAAGCAGTGTTTTTGTCTATCAAACCCAAGAGTATGAAAGCCTGGTACAATGCAAAGTAAAAAGGGAGTGCCGCCCCGTACATCACAAGCAGCACGAGAAATTCCATGAACGCAAAATCCGGAACCAGGTGGGCTGCCAGTTTTCCAATCTCCGGCACCACAAAGATGCACAAAGCAAGAATTGGGATGCCAATCAAAATGACCGCCAGCCGTAAAAAGAGCGTAGATCCCCGTTTCATAAAAAAACACCTCACTGATGAATTGTCGCTTTGATTTTAGCATAGGATTTATCGTTTCACAATAAATAGTTATTGTATAGCAATGTATTTTTATCTTTTTTCAATGTATCTTCCCTTTACCTTCATTCCCGGTAAACGGCCCGCCACTTCACCTTATTAAAAAAAGAAAGCCGGAAACCATTGGATCCGGCTTAAAAATTCCCGGTTTTAATCGGGGCGTTTCTTTTCATTACTCATCACAATGATCACATTCATCCGGAATACCCGGATCTACCGTAATGTTCTGTTCATATCTTTGATAAACATGGCGCGGAACGTTTACAACATGTTGCCTGTTTACTTGGATGATGGGATGCACATAAGTGACGTTTCTTTCAACGTAAGTGTCCTTATAAACATACTTCGGTTCGCAAAATACCGTGTTGTTGGTACGATTGGATTGATTGCCAGTGTTGTTCATATTGCCAGCGTTATTCATATTGCCAGTATTTTCGTAACGGTATTCCGGCTGTACAGCATTGTTGCTTGTGCTGGTATTGCCCGCTGTTTCCTCACCATAGTGATCGTGCATCCAAGGGACGACTGGTGTCTTTTTTCGCCGTTTTTCCAATCTGTTCACCTCCCATTCTTTTTTCAATATATTAAATGACAGAAAAGAACAGATTGAAACGGACGAGTAACCAATGGGACATAAATTCCGCCGCCAAATGTATGTGTAAAATTTTACTCGACGGGGCATATGAGTGGAAAAAAATGGGAAGACACTCTATCATCTAAATGTACACCTTGAATGAACATCTAGAGAGAGGTCTTCCCATGGATATTATATCAATAATTGCTGGATTATTAAAGGATACAAAAAGTCTTATGGAATTTGAAGAACAGCTTAAACTTCTGATGCAGAAGGCTTTTACACAATGGGTTGGGGAAATATTTGAAGAGTTAGATAAAATAATTAAACAGGAGAAGTTAGAGGAGGGCTGGGTGTACTGCCGGAGTGATAACAGAAACATACAGTTTCTATTTGGAAGTGTGACCTTTAAACGCTAATTAATGCATTAAAAGAGAGGA
>NZ_JARTJQ010000097.1:0-1699 GCF_036225245.1 Weizmannia sp. CD-2023 | reverse complement strand
CAAGGAAATATAAGGAAGGATTGAACCTTCAAAACTGAACAAAACGGAAACGTCAAACTTAATTTTGGAAAACGAAGTTTTCCTTAATTTCCTTAGAAAGGAGGTGATCCAGCCGCACCTTCCGATACGGCTACCTTGTTACGACTTCACCCCAATCATCTGTCCCACCTTCGGCGGCTGGCTCCGTAAAGGTTACCTCACCGACTTCGGGTGTTACAAACTCTCGTGGTGTGACGGGCGGTGTGTACAAGGCCCGGGAACGTATTCACCGCGGCATGCTGATCCGCGATTACTAGCGATTCCGGCTTCATGCAGGCGGGTTGCAGCCTGCAATCCGAACTGGGAATGGTTTTCTGGGATTGGCTTAACCTCGCGGTCTCGCAGCCCTTTGTACCATCCATTGTAGCACGTGTGTAGCCCAGGTCATAAGGGGCATGATGATTTGACGTCATCCCCACCTTCCTCCGGTTTGTCACCGGCAGTCACCTTAGAGTGCCCAACTGAATGCTGGCAACTAAGGTCAAGGGTTGCGCTCGTTGCGGGACTTAACCCAACATCTCACGACACGAGCTGACGACAACCATGCACCACCTGTCACTCTGTCCCCCGAAGGGGAAGGCCCTGTCTCCAGGGAGGTCAGAGGATGTCAAGACCTGGTAAGGTTCTTCGCGTTGCTTCGAATTAAACCACATGCTCCACCGCTTGTGCGGGCCCCCGTCAATTCCTTTGAGTTTCAGCCTTGCGGCCGTACTCCCCAGGCGGAGTGCTTAATGCGTTAGCTGCAGCACTAAAGGGCGGAAACCCTCTAACACTTAGCACTCATCGTTTACGGCGTGGACTACCAGGGTATCTAATCCTGTTTGCTCCCCACGCTTTCGCGCCTCAGCGTCAGTTACAGACCAGAGAGCCGCCTTCGCCACTGGTGTTCCTCCACATCTCTACGCATTTCACCGCTACACGTGGAATTCCACTCTCCTCTTCTGCACTCAAGCCTCCCAGTTTCCAATGACCGCTTGCGGTTGAGCCGCAAGATTTCACATCAGACTTAAGAAGCCGCCTGCGCGCGCTTTACGCCCAATAATTCCGGACAACGCTTGCCACCTACGTATTACCGCGGCTGCTGGCACGTAGTTAGCCGTGGCTTTCTGGCCGGGTACCGTCAAGGCGCCGCCCTGTTCGAACGGCACTTGTTCTTCCCCGGCAACAGAGTTTTACGACCCGAAGGCCTTCTTCACTCACGCGGCGTTGCTCCGTCAGACTTTCGTCCATTGCGGAAGATTCCCTACTGCTGCCTCCCGTAGGAGTTTGGGCCGTGTCTCAGTCCCAATGTGGCCGATCACCCTCTCAGGTCGGCTACGCATCGTTGCCTTGGTGAGCCGTTACCCCACCAACTAGCTAATGCGCCGCGGGCCCATCTGTAAGTGACAGCCGAAGCCGTCTTTCCTTTTTCCTCCATGCGGAGGAAAAAACTATCCGGTATTAGCCCCGGTTTCCCGGCGTTATCCCGATCTTACAGGCAGGTTGCCCACGTGTTACTCACCCGTCCGCCGCTAACCTTTTAAAAGCAAGCTTTTAAAAGGTCCGCACGACTTGCATGTATTAGGCACGCCGCCAGCGTTCGTCCTGAGCCAGGATCAAACTCTCAGTAAAGATGTTTGATAAAAGCTCAAAAAGAATTTGACGTTTCGTTTTGTCCAGT
>NZ_JARTJQ010000096.1:0-86887 GCF_036225245.1 Weizmannia sp. CD-2023 | reverse complement strand
TTAGCCTCCTACTCGATTATAAGTTGAACGAATGTGTTGCCAGAATCCATATCGATCCTGATCGTAGTAGATGTTGGCGCGAAAAACTGAAGTTCATTTTATGATTTTGGATATTTTTCAAGACGCCTTCCGGGAAAAATAACCCGGGCGCAGGCACGCGGGTCACCGCAAAAAGCTATCCGCAACCCAGCCTGTCCCTTACAGAAACCCGGATAAGCCCTTAATCGCGTGCGGAGCGGCTGGACTGGGTGATCCAGCGTCTGACCCAGTCATCCGCTTCTTTCCAATTTTTCACCCGGTATACATTGTCCGGGACGGGATCCCGGTTGTATGGGGTGTCAAACAGAAGGACGGGGATGCCAAGGGTTTGTGCAATGGCGGCCGCATTGTCATGTTTGTCTTCCAAAAACAAATCAACGTTGTACTTTTTTGCGGTTTCCACTTTGTGATGCGTGCCGATCAGCTCGATATGATGGTATTTCAGCTGTTGTTTTGTAAACCAGTTTTTGGTCACATCAAGGAGATAGGATGCGCGTGCGCTGATAAAATACAGCTCAAACCGGTCTGCCCATTTGTTTAACACTTCTTTTGCCCCTTTTGCAACCGGGGATTTTGCATAGATCACAGGCTCCGAGCGGATAAACCAGTCGGCAAATGTCCCGGCAGGAATATCGACGACATCTGTGATCTCATACTTCGTTAAGTCTTCATATTTCAGGTCAATGTGAAAGGCATCGTTAATGAACGGAATAAGCGTTTCAGGATCTGTCACAGTCCCGTCAATGTCAATGCCGAAACGGTATTTTTTCACCATGGTGCGCCTCCTTTTCCGTTTTGAATGTGAAGCGGTCGTGCCGCCTGTTGTCCGGGCCAGGCCTGGAAGATAAAAGTTGCCGCGCATGAAGAAACACCGGCTTGTTTTACGCCGGTGTTTCGGTCAGACGGGGTTCACGTTTTGCGCGGCCTGTTTTTGGTAATACGCTTCGGCAAGCATGTCGATTTCTTTTTTCAATTCTTCTACCATTTTATCTTCCGGCACTTTCCGTATGATTTTCCCTTTGCGGAACAGGAGGCCTTCCCCGCGTGCACCGGCGATCCCAATATCCGCTTCTCTTGCTTCACCGGGGCCGTTGACGGCGCAGCCGAGGACGGAAACTTTAATCGGCGCTTTTATGGTCTGTAAATATTCTTCGACTTCGTTTGCAATGCTGATTAAATCGATCGCAATCCGGCCGCAAGTCGGGCATGAAACGAGCGTCGGGGCATTGGAGGAAAGCCCGAATATTTTCAGCAGTTCACGCGCGACTTTCACTTCTTCCACCGGGTCGGCGCTTAAAGAAATGCGGAGCGTGTTGCCGATTCCCATATTTAAAAGCGTCCCAATCCCGGCGGCACTTTTGATGGTGCCGGAAAACAGCGTCCCGGATTCAGTAATACCGAGATGGAGCGGGTAGTCAAATGTCCGGGCCGCTTTCTCGTACGCTTCGATGGCAAGGCGGACATCCGAGGCTTTCATCGAAACGATAATGTCGTGAAAATCCAGGTCTTCCAGAATCCGGATATGGTGCAGGGCGCTTTCGACCATGCCGTCTGCTGTCGGGTATCCGTATTTTTGCAAAATTGGTTTTTCAAGGCTTCCAGCATTGACGCCGATCCGGATCGGAATGCCGCGCTCTTTTGCCGCTTTCACGACCGCTTCGACTTTTTCGCGCTTGCCGATATTACCCGGGTTAATCCGGATTTTATCGACGCCGCCTTCAATTGCGATTAACGCAAGCCGGTAATCAAAGTGGATATCCGCGACAAGCGGGATATGGATTCTTTTTTTTATGTCGGGAATAGCCCTTGCCGCCCGTTCATCCGGGACGGCAACGCGCACGATCTGGCAGCCTGCTTCTTCAAGCCGCTCAATCTGGCGGACAGTTGCATCGACATCATGTGTTTTCGTCGTCGTCATACTTTGAATGAATAATTCATTGCTGCCCCCGATCGTCAAGTTACCTACCTTGACAGGGCGCGTTTTTGTACGGTGTATGATCTCACCCAAGGATATTCGCTCCTTTAATGATCTATCAGTCCATAAACATTTTACCAACTTACATTTTACCAATTTACTGCCCCGATTGACAAGCCATACTCCGGTTTTTACCGGGATTCGCCGTAAATGGGAAACCGGTACGTTTGTCCAATTTGGATGTCTTCCGGTGCAATTCCGCCGTTTAGTTTGCTGAAATCGCGGATCACTTTTTCAATCGAAGGCGCCGTCCCGCCTGATATTTTTTTGACAATCGTAAGCACCGTGTCACCGGAATGGACCTTGGCTGTGACATACGGACCGTGGGTTGTTTCAGGTTGTATGGCAACGTTTTTTTCGGTTGTTTCTTTAGCATTCGTCGGGATTGTGCCTGCGTGGAGATCGTAGTAGATGCTGTAAGAGATAAGGGCAACGATAAAGAGCGCAAATATTTTTTTCAACATGGACATTCCCTCCTTTTATGAGTGCTACCAGTATATGCCGGTATGCTGTAATTAGAACCCGGGATGATTCTCAAAAATGCAGGCGAAAAATTTGCCATTTATCAATCGGTTTTGGTACATTAAATATGACAAATCTTTGAATCTTTTCGGTTCAAAACACTACATAAAGGAGGAATAAAGATATGACGTACACTTTACCGCAATTGCCGTATGCGTATGATGCCCTGGAGCCTTATATTGACAAGGAAACGATGAACATCCACCATACGAAGCACCATAATACTTATGTCACCAATTTGAACAAAGCGTTGGAAGGCCATGACGACCTTGCTTCCAAATCCGTTGAGGACTTAATTTCGGATTTGAATGCGGTTCCGGAAGAAATCCGTACAGCGGTTCGCAACAATGGCGGGGGACATGCCAACCACTCGTTGTTCTGGACGTTGCTTTCGCCAAATGGCGGTGGCGAACCGAAAGGCGCACTGCTTGACGCGATCAACAGCAAATTCGGCAGCTTTGAAAAATTCAAAGAACAATTTGCAGCGGCTGCAGCGGGTCGTTTCGGTTCCGGCTGGGCATGGCTTGTTGTCAATAATGGCGAGCTTGAAATTACAAGCACCCCGAACCAAGACAACCCGCTTTCCGAAGGCAAAAAACCAATTCTTGGCCTTGATGTTTGGGAACATGCTTACTACTTGAAATACCAAAACCGCCGTCCGGAATACATTTCTGCATTCTGGAATGTCGTGAACTGGGACGAAGTGGAAAAACTGTACGAAGCAGCGAAATAATCGCGATCCATTTAAAAAAGGGCGTGCCGCGCCATTTGCGTGCACGCCCTTTTTGCATGCGCTCGTGCATAAACGCCCCCGTTTTTCAAAACAATATAGGGGAATGGGGGGAGTTTTGATTTATGAAACGTGTGCAAAAATGGTTCGGAGATATAGAACTGTCAAAAGATCTGCTGCTGCTACTTGCGATCGGCGGGCTTTATTCTCTAAGCGTTTCGCTGTCCAATTCTTTCGTTAACATATATTTATGGAAGCAGACAGGGAAGTACATAGATCTGGCAGTATATAATTTATCGGTTGTTATCCTGCAGCCGCTTACTTTTATCATCGCGGGAAGATGGGCGAAAAAAGTGGACAGGGTCATGGTGTTCAGGATCGGGGTTGCCTTTTTGGCACTGTTTTATTTAAGCGTGCTGTTTTCGCGGGGGCATGCCGGCGATTTTATCGTTTTGCTTGGCGGGCTGCTCGGGATCGGCTATGGCTTTTACTGGCTCGCCTATAACGTGCTGACGTTTGAAATTACGGAGCCCGAGACGAGGGATTTTTTTAACGGCTTTATGGGGGCATTCGGATCCATCGGCGGCATGGCCGGGCCGTTTGCCGCCGGTCTGATCATTTCAGCGATTGGGAAAAGCGGCTATACGGTCGTTTTTGCGCTCTCTCTCATCCTGTTTGCCCTTGCCGTCGTCCTCAGTTTTTTTATTGCACCACGACCTGCACACGGCCGTTATTTGTTTAAGCAAATCGTAAAGGAACGGCATCGCAACCCGAATTGGAAACGGATTACAAGCGCCCATTTTGTCCAAGGTTTAAGGGATGGCACGTTTGTGTTTATGATTTCCGTTTTTGTGTTCCTTTCCACGGGGAGCGAGCTTTCTCTTGGCACGTTCGGGCTGATCAATTCCTGCCTGCAGTTTCTCGGGTACACGCTCGTTGCCCGTTATATTAAAATCAAGCATCGCCAGCGCTCCATTTTTTTGGGCGGGCTGCTTCTGTATGCGGCCGTGTTTTTGTTTATTTTTGAAGTCACCTATCCGAGAATGCTGCTTTATGCCGCAACGATTGCGATTGCTTACCCGCTTCTGCTTGTCCCGTATAATTCGATGACATACGATGTGATCGGTAGGGCATGGAAAGCAGCGGAAGCGCGGATTGAATATGTTGTCGTGCTTGAAATATTTACCAATGCTGGCAGAGTCGTTTCGATTTTGCTTTTCATTGCGGCTGTCACTTTTTTCAACAGCCAGATAAGCATCCGCGTGCTGATGCTTGTGATTGGGGCAGGACATTTATGCATTTCGCTTTTTACAAGGAATATTCGGATTGGGAATATGTAGGGCCGCCGTTTCCAAAAATGGCGGTATTTTTTATAGCCATGTCCGCACTTTTTCGCTAAAATGGAATGTATAGCCGATGGCGAAGGGAGGAGCAGAAAAAGGTTGAAGAAAAAGAAGCGAAAAAAGCGGTCGCATATTCCATTTAGAATGAATATGCTGTTCTTTGCTGTTTTTGTGCTTTTTTCGGTCTTAGTCGTGCGTCTGGGCATCGTGCAGATTGTCTACGGCCAGGATTACAAAAAAGAACTTGAACAGACGGAAGACAAGACGATCCATACTTCTGTTCCAAGAGGTAGAATTCTTGACCGGAACTATAAAGTGATTGTGGGCAATAAAGCGCTGAAGGCGATCACATATACGAGGACCCAGGCGGACGACAGCGGGAAAATGCTGACAGTGGCAAGGAAACTCGGGGAAATCATCAAAGTGCCGGATGCTGATGTGAAACGGCTGACGGATCGGGATAAAAAAGACTTTTGGATCCTAACCCATCCGAAAGCGGCAAAACAGCTCGTTTCCAAAGCGGAACAGGCAAAGCTCGACAACGACAGCGACAAAATATACAAGTTGCAGCTGAATCGGATTACGAAACAGGATCTGGATTCACTGTCGCGGGATGATCTCAATGTGCTCGCGATCTACAGCAAAATGTCGGCCGGCTATGTGCTGTCCCCGCAAATTATCAAAAACACGGACGTGACGAATAAAGAGTATGCGACTGTGAGCGAGAATCTTTCAGCGCTGCCGGGCGTAGATATTACAACCGACTGGGAGCGGAACTATGTGTTCAAAGAGGCGAACAGCAACGATTCGGTTTTGGGGTCAATCCTCGGCGATGTGACAACCGAAAAAGAAGGTCTGCCTGCCGACAAGGAACAGTACTACACGGCCCGCGGATACAGCCGCAATGACCGTGTCGGGAAAAGTTATATTGAACAGCAGTATGAAGATGTCTTGAACGGCGAAAAAGAAAAAGTAGAAGCGAAGCAGGATAAAAAAGGAAATGTCATCTCTTCAAAAGTGATTAGCAAAGGGAAGCCGGGCAGCGACCTTGTTTTGTCTGTTGACATTGACCTGCAAAGAGAAGTTGAAAAAATTATTACCGATGAAATCAAAGCGGCCCGCGCAAGCAATCCGCTTGTTGACCGTGCCTTTGTCACCGTTATGAACCCGAATACCGGCGAAGTGCTGACAATGGCCGGCAAACAGGTGGTCACAAAAAACGGGGCTGCGAAAATCAAGGACTTTGCACTCGGGAATATGACAACTGCTTATCCTTCGGGTTCTGCAGTGAAAGGTGCGACTGTTTTGACCGGGTACCAGACCGGGGCCATTTCGCCCGGGAGTGTATTTGTCGACCAGCCGCTCCATTTCGCCAGCACCCCTGTGAAAAAATCGTGGGTGACGTCTGGTTTTGGTGCGATTAACGACTTAAGGGCCCTGCAGGTTTCATCGAACGTATATATGTTCCGGACGGTCATGGCGATCGGCGGGCAGCATAATTATGTACCGAATGGCTCGCTTAATATTGACAAAATGAAAACGATCCGGACATTGCGCAAATATTTTGCCCAATTCGGGCTAGGTGTTAAAACCGGTATCGACCTTCCGGGTGAAGTCGGCGGCTATCAAACGGAAGTCCCGCCGAACAGCGGGAACGTGCTCGACTTTGGGATCGGGCAGTTTGACACGTATACTGCGCTTCAGCTCTGCCAGTATGTTTCCACGATTGCAAACGGCGGTTATCGCGTGCAGCCGCATATTGCGAAGGAAATCCGTGAACCGAGCCCGGACGGCAAGACACTCGGGCCTGTCGAAAAAGAAATCGGCACGACGGTCTTAAACCGTGTGGATATGAAGGAGTCATACATCAACCGCGTCAAACAAGGTTTTTATAACGTGGTGAACGTTCCCCACGGAACAGCTTACGGGCGGATTGATTCCAGTCTGAAAGTGGCAGGGAAAACCGGGACGGCACAGGCTGTTTATGGCGGTGAACTGGTGGAAAAATACGATGCGGCCGGAAGGGCACATCCTTCCATTTGGTCAGATGCATGGAATTCCACCTTTGTCGGTTATGCGCCTTACAATCACCCGGAAATTGCCATTTCGGTTGTTGTGCCATGGTCTTACATGGGAGGCGCATCCGACCCGCACACAAATTTAAAGATTGCGAACCGTGTGTTTAAAGCTTATTTTAACCTGAAGAAAAAAGAAGAAAGCCATGCTGCCAACACGGCCGTACCAACAGCCGAAAACGGGGCAGGCGGTTCGAACTAATGGCTGCGATCAAAAACGGATAACGGGGTTTCCCGCTATCCGTTTTCTATTCCATGGCACCCGTAATGATGCGCTTCACTTCGTTTACAGGGAGGGCGGACTGCCTTGCAATCTGTTCGAATGAAAGACCTTGCCGGAACAAAGCGAGCACCTGGTTTTTTACAATTTCATTGACCGGCATCCTTTCGCAGGCCGAATCCGGAAGAAGCGGGTCGGCTCCAGGCGCCATGAATTCTTCTTCGAGCGTCTGTAATCTTTTTTTGATCTGGTACGTTTCCTGGAAAAATTTTAAAGACAAATCTTCCAGTTCCTGTTCTACCAGATGCACGCGGTCCTGGCGGAAAAACGAAATAAGAAACAATACCACAGAAAGCGCCAGTAACACCATCAGCGTCATAACCATCCATTTCTCTCCTTTTTCATTGCAAAGTACTATTGTTAGTTATATCACGATTTTCCGGTGAAGTGTACCGCCTTTCTGGCAAGAGGGGGCGAAATCGTGCAAGAAAAGGGGGAGCGGCGGACTTGCCCCCATTCAAGTGAAAATTTCACCTATACCGGCAGCCGGCGGGAAGAACGGTTTTGCCCGAAAAAACATACTGGCAATCGTCCGTGAAAAATGCTATGATAGATAAGTCGTATGCACGATCGATTGAGAAAGATGGAGGGATGAAACATGCGTGTAAACATTACACTGGCTTGCACGGAATGCGGTGAGCGTAACTATATTACAACGAAAAATAAACGTACGACCCCGGACCGTATTGAATTGAAAAAATATTGCCCGCGGGACAAACGTGCAACCGTACATCGCGAAACAAAGTAAACAGCAGGCGTTTTCCTGCTGTTTTTTCTTTTGCCGGGACTTACATATAAAATGAATTGAAGTTTTTACATTGAAACAAGGTCATCCATTTGCATAGGTTTCTTTTTGCAGCCGGCAACAAAGTAGCGATGTTTCGTTCATTTTATATAGCGGATAATTTTTCTCCCGGCAGGAAAAATAGAAATGAGTTGCGGAAAATTTTTTTGGGGGAGGAATCGCCATGAACAGATGGCTGAAGTGGATGGCGGTACTGCTTCTGTTTTCAGCAGCTTACCGGAACCGTTACCGAGTATTAAACACTGTATTTGGGTACGGCCCTGCGAGAAAATTGGCGGTCACGGCAGCAATGCGGATTCCCGGATTGCGGTCACGCGTCATGGGCCAGATTTTTCAATAACGGCGAAAAAAGGGCGGGTGTAAAAGGCCAAACGCTTTACACTCCGCTCTTTTTTTCGATATAGTTAGGATAAAATGGATGGAAAAAGGCAGGGGAAATCGTGAACAGCAGGGCAGATGTTTTGTTTTGGGCAATCAGCCGCCATTTTGTCGTGGAAAATGAGTACCGGATCATGTTTTTGAGTGAAAACCGGGATGAAATGTGGCTTGCCAATCCAAAAAAGAAGAATTTGCCGCTTGTGCGCCTTTTGCGGTATGACATCGACTGGGGCAACTGGTTGTACCGCGACATCCGTGATTGTTGCGCACAGGCTGAAGATTTATGCAAACAAATAAGACGGCTTGCTCCGCGCGTACTCAATATTTATGTGAGTGCGTATGCGCCGGTTGACGATTATGAAATTTATTTGGATGAACCGATGCATATTAATGGCGGAAAAACGGAACTCCACAGCGTATTGATTGAAGGGGAGAATCCTGATCCCGGGATCAGCAAGCTGCGTCAGTTTACGGAAGGCCGGCTTGCGATTGCGCCCGAAACCATGGGTGGGGACCCCTATGCATTACAGCGGATGGTGTTCGCAGCCGAGGCGCAACGGGAAGAGGAGGAACGGCAGCTGTTTGATGCGGGCAGGCCGTTTTTTACATACGTCTTTCTGGCCGTACAGATTGCCGTGTTTATTATCATGTCGCTTACCGGCGGGACGCAGAATACGCAAAACCTGATTCGTTTCGGCGCCAAGTACAACCCGCTGATTATGGAAGGGCAATATTGGCGGCTGATTACGCCGGTTTTTATTCACATCGGGATCATGCACCTTTTTATGAATTCGCTCTCTTTATATTACATCGGGCCGCTTGTCGAACGGATTTACGGTAAGGCGCGTTTTGCCCTGATTTATTTGTTCGCCGGGTTTACAGGCTGCCTGGCCAGCTTCCTGTTTTCGCCAAGCCTTTCTGCCGGCGCAAGCGGTGCGATTTTTGGCTTGTTTGGCGCTTTGCTTTACATCGGGACGGCTTACCGCGATCTTTTTTTCCGGACAATGGGATCGAGTGTCATTACGCTCATCATCATTAATCTCGTTTTCGGCTTCTCCGTTTCCGGCATTGACAATTTCGGGCATCTTGGCGGGCTTTTCGGCGGTTTTCTCGCAGCATGCATCGTCCACTTTCCGAAACGGAAGCGCATCGGTGTACAGCTTCCGGCTCTTCTTCTTGCCGCTTTCCTCGTTTATATGGGCCTGCGCGGCGTCTAATAAAGTATGCCCCCCGTTTCGGTTCCGGCCCGCTTCTTTGGCGTGCAAGCGCGGGCCTTTCGGGGGACGAATTCTGCCGGGATAAAAAATTCCCTCTTTGAGACCGCGGGTTGTCACGGCCATTCTTCAAAAAATGCTCCGGGCATGGTTTCACAGTGCACTTCCATGCCGAGCGGCCAAATGATCCGGCAAATTGCCGCAATTTGATGCTTGTTAGAAGCTGCACAATCGACTATACTTTTCTTTGGAACAGATTTTTATCAAACGAAAGCTGGGTCGAAATGAGAACGCTTTATGATGTGCAGCAGCTTTTGAAAAAATTCGGCATTATTGTCTATATCGGGGACCGGCTTGCCGATCTCGAGCTGATGGAATTGGAACTGAGACAATTGTACCAGGCAAGGGTGCTGGAAAACCGCGAATACGAAACCGCCCTGTTGATCATCAGGCAGGAAAAACGGTTGGAAAAAGAGAAAAAAATTGAGGGTGAGCGAAATGGCTGAGAAATGGATCATTGGCATTGATTTGGGGGGCACCACCACAAAACTGGCATTTGTGAATGAAGCAGGCGATATTTTACACAGATGGGAGATCCCGACTGTGACGGCTAACCAGGGGGAAGCGATCCTTCCGAATATCGCAAAATCGATTGAGGACGAATTGGCCCGGGTAAAGCGGGAGAAAAAAGATATCACAGGGATCGGCCTCGGCGTACCGGGACCGGTTGATATGGAAGCCGGCGTGATCTATGAAACCGTCAATATCGGCTGGGCACAGCATTATCCGGCTGCCGGGACATTGCAAAAATGGACGGGGTTAAAAGTGGTGATCGATAATGATGCAAACGTTGCGGCACTCGGTGAAATGTGGAAGGGTGCCGGGAAAGGTTCCGGGGAAATGGTCTTCGTTACGCTTGGCACCGGTGTCGGCGGCGGCATCATTACAGGCGGCGACATCGTCCACGGTGTAAAAGGGGCGGCAGGCGAAATTGGCCATATTACCGTTATTCCGGAAGGCGGGGCAAAGTGTAACTGCGGGAAAACCGGCTGCCTTGAAACGGTCGCTTCTGCAACAGGCGTGGTCAGGACAGCCATGGCGAAACTGGCTGCATTTAGCAGCGCGTCTCCGTTAAAAGATTTGTATGCCCAAAGCGGCTCGGTAACCGCTAAAGATGTGTTTGATTTTGCGAAAGCGGGCGATGCCCTTTCCTGTGAAATTGTGGACGAAACGGCAAAATACCTCGGGCTTGCGCTGGCAAGTGTGGCAAATACGTTAAATCCGGAAAAAATCGTGTTAGGGGGCGGGGTGTCAAAAGCAGGCGAAACGCTCTTAAACCCAGTGCGCGCTTATTTTTTGAAATACGCGTTCAACACGGTCGGCAAATCGACAAAACTGGAACTTGCCACATTGGGAAACGATGCTGGCGTGCTCGGGGCAGCGTGGTTGGCGTTAAATAAAATATAAGGAAAGCTCCCTCTTTCATGATACGCGCTGATTTTGCCATACGAGAAACAGCGATATCTGAAAAGAGGAGTTTTTTTCCAGCCTCCGTACTACAAGGGCGGTATGGCCGTTTTGCGCAAGTCTTTATGCTGCAGAGAAAAAGAAATGGTTTTTTTGGACTGAATCATCTAGAGACGGGCAGCCTGTTGCAAACTTGTGTGCTAGCGCGCACTAAGCTTTAAGACAAATTGAATTACGGGAACTTGCTTCGGTTTTTGGTGATGCAAAGATGCAAAAAAGCGGCATGACGCCGCTTTTTTAAGCATTAAGTAAAGGTCGGGTAGCCCGAATGGATGACGGTCATGATGGCAAACCAGCCGAAAAGGGCAAAAGAAATGATACCGAAAATAAATCCGAGGATATTTTTGTTTTTGGCCGCAGTAATGAAACCAATCAGTGACAGAATGGAGACGAGACTGAAAATAATGACTGTACCCATGACATCCCCCTTATAATGAAAAGGCATTCAATTATCTTTATTTTACAACCAGTCTGGTGATTTGTCGAGTAAATGAACAGGCATTTTTTGCGGATGAAAACATGATACAATAGGACAGGAGGGATACGAATGAAATGGAAACAATTGCCGGTCGGGCCCATTCAGACGAATTGCTATATCCTGTGGAACGAGGAAAAAGACTGTTTGATTTTTGACCCCGGGGCTGAATTTCACAGACTGCATGCTTTTATCGGGGAAAATGGGCTGAAACCGCACGCGGTGCTTTTAACGCATGCCCATTTTGACCATATTGGTGCTCTTGATGCAGTGCGGGATGCGTACAAGATCCCGGCCTATGTCCATCAAAAGGAAGAGATGTGGCTTGGGGATCCCGGGCAAAACGGGTCCTATTTTTTCGGGATGGGAGAAATCAGCGCGCGCGGGGCGGAAAAGCTGATCACCGGGGAAGACATATTGAAAATCGGCGCTTTTTCGCTTCACGTGCTGGAAACACCGGGCCATTCACCGGGCAGTGTTTCGTACTGGCTGCCTGAACACAACATTGTTTTTTCAGGGGACGCCCTTTTTTCCGGCAGCATCGGACGGACTGATCTACCGGGTGGGAATCACGGCGTTTTGCTGGAAAGCATTCATACAAAATTATTGGTTTTGCATCCGGACACGATCGTGCTCCCGGGACACGGGCCGCAGACAACGATCGGGGCGGAAAAAGACTCCAACCCGTTTTTGGAGGGATAAAAAAACCGGCATGCGCTGCCGGTTTTTTTAGTGCAAGAAAAAAGCAAGCAGATTTTAAGAGGAACAGGTTATTCGCCGAAGCCGGGTGTGAGTATAAACGTGGTGTAGTACGTAAAGCCGGCGAAGAAAATCGTTAAATACGCCCCAAAGATGTACATATACATGCGTTCGGACAGTTTCAAGTAGCTGACAAGCACAAAGAAACCGGTCTGGGCTAGAAACAATAAAGCGGTTTCTTTCATGCCGCCGAGAAAAAACATGACGGCCATTACACCAGTCCAGAAACCCAGTACGCGGTACATACGATCCAAATGAACCACCCCTTCTTTTTATGTCCATCAAGTTTTATTATAAAGGAATAAAGAAGGGGTGTAAACACAACCGGTGCTTAATTCGCAACTTTAGCAACTTTCACATGATAAATGCATTCGCTGCAATCATGGAGCATCGTTTCCTGCTGGTTGATGTCGAAATCGTCAAACAGTGCCTCAAACAACCCGTGAATATAGGCGACATGCATCTCGCAAACATCCGCCGAGTGATGGATTAATTCCCGGAACGGACAGTTGTATACATGGTAATCGAGTTCGTTCTTGTCTGTTGTTTCCAGCGTTTCGATGCAATATCCGTCCACGGTGGACACGCTTGCGAGCACAGATAATTTTTCGTTAAATGTCAGCTGGTCTTTTGTTTTATTCATGTTTTTTAAGATGTTTTCGATGATCCGTTTTCCGTACTCCCGGCCGATATCTTTCAAAAGGCCTGCATCTGCCAGTTTCATTTTGTTGATTGCTTCAAGCAAAATGTTGGACAGCAATTTGTATTCACGGTGCGGGAAGGAGAGTTCTACCACTTGTTCAGAGCTTTTATACAGCCTTGCCGGGCGCCCGCCTTTCCCGGTTTTGTTCAGTTCAGATGAAATCACCTTAACATCTTCGAGCTTGGACAAATGGAGCCTTGCCACATTCGGATGAATATGAAATTCATTGGCCACTTCCTGGACGGATACTTCGCTCCGTTTCTTCAGTACAAATTGGTAAATCGAGTAGCGGGTCGGGTCAGAAAGGGCATTGATCACTTTTAATGTTGGTTCCATATGAAACACCTCTATATTTTTTATCCTATTTATATTATAAATGATAACAACGCCAAAATTTGTGACAAAAATCACACACTTTTTTGTCGCTAAGAGAAAAAATAGCGAAAAAATTTTTGTTTTAAAGCAGGAATTTTGAAAGCCGTGTCGAAATGAGAGAATATCCCAAAAAGAAAGGTGGTATGTGATGGTTTATGTCAGTTGAAAAAATTGCGGAACTTTTGATCGGACAGGCGGTAAAAAACAATGTGACCGATGTCCATATCGTTCCGAAAGAAAAGCATTACCATGTCCAGTTCCGGCAGTACGGAAGGCTGTACCCCCACCGCAACCTTTCCGCGAAAGCCGGGGAAAGGCTGATATCCCATTTGAAATTTATGTCTTCCATGGATATCAGTGAAAAACGGAAACCCCAAAGCGGGTCGTTCGCCATGAACGTTTTGCAGCAGACGATCTCCTTAAGGATTTCGACGCTGCCAACCTCTCTTTCCAAAGAGAGCCTCGTCATTCGGATCTTGCCCCATGAAGAAAAATTCCAGCTCAGCCAAATTTCACTTTTTCCATCGAGCACAAAAAAATTAATGGCGCTGCTCAACCATTCGCATGGCATGCTGATTTTCAGCGGCCCAACCGGCAGCGGCAAGTCTACGACGATGTATACGCTTGTTGAGCACTGCGCAAAACGGTTTTTACGGAATGTGATTACACTGGAAGATCCTGTTGAAAAACAAAGCGATTCGTTTTTGCAGGTGCAGGTAAATGAAAAAGCAGGTTTTACTTACAGCACAGGGCTGAAAGCGATTTTGCGCCATGATCCGGATATTATTCTGGTGGGGGAAATCCGTGATGCCGAAACAGCAAGAATTGCGATCCGCGCATCACTCACCGGCCACCTCGTGCTGACGACATTGCATACGCGTGACGCAAAGGGCGCGATTTACAGGCTGATGGAATTTGGGGTGAGCATCCACGAAATGGAGCAGACTTTGCTCGCAGTCAGCGCACAGCGGCTGATTACATTGCGATGCCCGGTATGCGGTGGGATCCGCTGTCCGCATGATTCGCAAGATTGCCCACGCAGCCGAGAAAAGCGGCAAACCGCGGTATATGAGCTGCTGTACGGGAAAAATTTGCAGCGAGTGCTGAAAGAAGCAAAGGGGGAACAGGTCTACTATCATTATCCGACACTGAAAGAATGGCTCAGAAAGGGGATTGTGCTTGGATACATTTCTGAAGAAGAGTATCACCGCTGGATTGCCGAAGAGGAAGAAGCGGATAAGCCTCAAACTGCAGGGGCGCTTTCTTACCCGGGTCGGTGAAATGCTCGAAAACGGATTTCCAATTGCAGATGCTATCGATTTTCTCGGGCATGTGGACGGCGAACTGGATGCGCGTTCCATGAACAAACAGCTGCAAAACGGAACACCGCTCCATGACGTGCTGCTGAAACACCGGTTTGATGCCAATGCATGCATGCAAATTTATTTTGCCGGACGGCACGGGGAGATGGTTGCTGCCCTTAAAGAGGCGGGCGCCTACTTATTGAAAAAACATGAGGATGCCCTTGCCTTTTGGAAACTGATCCGTTATCCGCTCATATTGGCAGCCGCGCTGTTTATCGCCACGGCTTTTGTGAGAAACGTGCTGCTGCCGCAATTTGAACATATGTATGTCGCAATGGACTACAAACCTTCGCGAAATCTCCGGCTGTTCCTTACTATCATGGAACAGGCCCCGCATGTTATCCTGGTTTCAAGTATTTTTCTCTTCCTATTTTTCACACTCTTTTTTCTCTATTTTAAACGAAAAAAACCGCTGAGGCAGGCGGCGTGGCTTTCGCGGCTGCCGGTATCCCGCTTTTACTATACCAGCTATTACAGCCAGTTTTTGGCAAGAGAATGGAGCTTTATGCTGAAAAGCGGTTTTTCCGTCTATGAAATTTTGCATGTCATGGAATCGCAAAATTTTAAGCCGCTTTGGCGCGATACTGCAAAATATTTGCGCGAAAAACTGCTTGCTGGTGAGACGTTCTCCCGGGCCCTGGCTTCTGTCCCGTTTATCGAGCCACAGCTGGTCATTTTGGTCCGCCACGGGGAGAAAAACGGGCGCCTTGATCAGGAGCTCTATTATTACAGCCAAATTAGCTTGAAAAGAATGGAAGAGAAAATCCAAAGCCTGTTCGGGCTGATTCAACCGGTTGTGTTTATTTTCATCGGTTTCTTTTTGGTCGCCATTTATTTGTCGATCATGCTGCCGATGTTCCAGATGATTGACGCGGTTTAACCGGGGAAGGCGTGCCGGATGGCGGGGCTTCAAGCCTTCCCCCTAAAAAAAGAAAGGAGAAATTGCCCATGTCTTTTATCAAAAATGAAAAAGGGTTTACGCTGATCGAAATGCTGATTGTTTTGCTCGTCATTACGGTTCTCTTGTTTTTGATGATTCCGAACATTTCCAAGCATACCGATGCGATCAATAATAAAGGCTGCGATGCGTTCATTGCGATGGTGCAGGGACAGGTGCAGGCGTATGAAATGGACCACAATGAATATCCGTCATCTATCAACCAGTTAAAAGACGGCGGCTATGTATCGAAAACGAGCTGCCCGAATGGAAACGGAGTGAACATCGGGGCGGACGGGAAAGTAACGGAGGTTGCAAAGTGAAACGGCCAAAAAATGAAGCCGGTTTTACCTTTCCGGAAATGCTCGTTGTTTTGTTGATTGTATCCGTGATCACCGCCCTTGCGTTTGCCGGTTTTAAGCCGGTGAAACATACGATCGTCAAAAAAATGTTCATTAACCAGCTTGAAAATGATTTGTATCTGGCGCAAACGGACGCGATTTCCCGCCAGACGAATGTATACGTCCAATTTTTCCGCCAGAACAATATGTACTCCATTTTCGAAGCGAGGAAAAATGCGACGATTATAAAAAGAAGGCTTCCGGAAGGCATCAAAATGTTCGAAAACGGCAGCTTTCATTCCTATGCAATTGGGCCGGACGGGAATGTCACCCAGTTCGGCACGCTCTATTTCCAGTCCGGCCAAGAACAAATCAAGCTGGTTACGCATATTGGAAGCGGGCGGTTTTATGTCGAAGAATGAACGGGGCTTTACTTTTCCGGAAGTCATCGCTGCGTTTGCCGTATTTTGCCTGATGGCGGCCTGCTTATTCCCGCCGTTTCTCCATATGCTTGGTCAAATCAAAGAGGCAAAACAAGAGATGGAGGCAGCCCGTTTTTTATACGAAAAAACGGAGGAATGGACTTTTACCGGAAAAGTCGTTGAAAAAGAAAAAAAGGCGGGCGGGGCCACATGGACATTTCAAATCAAAGACAATGGCAGAAAGGCATGTGTCAAACATGAACAAAACACGACTTGCGTTTTGCTCCAGCAATGAAAAAGGCTTTACGCTGCTTGAAAGCGTGTGCGTACTGCTTCTCGTCACTTCCTTGTTCTCACTTTTTCCCCTGGCAGTGAAAACATTCGGGACAGCCGGGGAAGCATTCCGGCCGGAAGAAGATGAAGAGTGGAATCTTTTTCTCATGCAGTTGCGTAAAGAAATCCGGATAAGCACCTCGTGCCAGGCAGCCCAAAATACTTTGAAACTGAACGAGGCAGGAAGGACGGTTACGTATGAACCATACCAGAACAGTCTGCGGCGGAGAGTGGACGGTGAAGGGCATCAAATTGTGCTTCAAAATGTGCAGTCCATCCAATTTGCGGCAACAGGAAACGGGGTCAAAGTGGCCGCCGTTTATCCGAATGGCGCGGAAAGAACAGCGGAAATGACCTTTCTTTCCCGCCATGCGGTTGATCCCGGCCAATCGGAAGGCGTTGCCCGATGAACAGGCAAAAAGGGTTTATTTTGCCAGTGGTGCTGTTTTTGGCGCTTGCCGCATGCAGTATGGTCATTTCGGGAACGGACATTTATCTCGGCGAAAAGAAATATGCCGTGCTGGTGAAGGAATATTATTTGCGGAATACCATGTCGCTTTTCGCCATTAGGGAGGCGGCGCAAAAATTGGAAAAAGGCGACAAAAGCCCGGGGGAACTCCGTTTTTCAGACGGAAAGGTGTCTTACAGTATCAAACAGGACGGAGATACTGCAGTGATTTCTTTAACTGCGGAAAATGAGAGTGGTGAACCGTTTAAAAGTACGATACGATATAATCAGACAGAAAAAAAGGTGTTTCAATGGGAGGAACGATGAACAAAAGGATCTATTTGACCGGGTTTATGGGTGCCGGAAAAACGACTGTCGGCCATGCGCTCGCCTCGCTCTTGGGAAGTAGGGCGACGGACTTGGACCGCTGGATTGAAGAAGAGGAAGGAATGCCGCCCGCTGCCATTTTCGCTGTAAAAGGAGAAGCCTATTTTCGCCGGAAAGAAACAGAGATGCTGAAACGGGCCACATCGCTTGCAGGGGTGATCATGACAGGCGGGGGAATTGTCATGCGGGAAGAAAACGTCTGTCTATTAAAACGAGACGGCGTGACGGTTTTTCTGGATTGCGATCCGGAAATATTGGTTTCACGCATTCAAAATGACCCCTCAAGACCTGTTGCAGCAGGAAGGACAAAGGAGGAGATCATCTCCCTTTATAAAAAAAGGCGGCCGTTTTACCTTTCTTGTGCCGATTTGGTTATTGATACGACGGGAAAATCGGTGGCGGAAATTGTTGCGGAAATTTCCGGCCGCATAAAAACGGAAGCTTTCGGGTATACTGGCGCCTGTAAGGACGGTGGCGCCAATGTCGACAAATGATTATGTCAAATTGCTGACACAAACATGGATGCAGCATGTGAGCACGCCAAAAAGCGAGCGGCAGAAAAAGCGGAACGAGAAAAAGGAAGAGATGCCGCCTTTTGCCGAAAGATGGTTCGGTATCCTCCCTTATTTTTTCCTCTTTTTCAAAAGAAAACAGTAGAAAGCAGGCAGCCTTTTTTGCGGGCTGCCTGCTTATATAAACGCATCTTTTAAATAAAAGAGGCCACCGTTTAGGACATGAACGGTAATTTTCGGCTCATACTGTTCCTTTAGCGCCTGTTTTTCAATTTCATACGATTCCGGGCACTCTTCCATATCTTCGTAAAAATGGTCCAACAGCGCGAGATCCTGGTGCCACCGTTTTACCGCTTCTTCCGCCCAATGATGCGGCTCTTTCGCCAGGCCCTGCCGGATATAATGTTCAATCCTTTTGACGGCGCTTTTTAGCATGATGATCGGCGTCAGGGTAAAACAATAATCCGGAATTTTCGGCGCCAGCGTCCGCTGCTCCAACAAGTCCTGAAAATTTTCAGCCATTGTGCCGTGGATCAAATTCAACCCGATCGAACGGAACACATCTTTTTTTAAATCACAGCGGTACGAAATTTTAACATTCATCCCAAGCCAAGGGTAAAGCGGCACCTGTTTCTGCCCGGGATGGACGTCTTCAAACAGGCGGATATAGCGGGAAAACTGCTTTGCCGTCTCGAAAATCTGGTTCAGGCGGGGGCTTCCAAAATGGACCGGCTCTCCTTTCACCGTATCCGGTGCTTTTTCCCGGTCCGTAATGAACGTGACGGTCATCGGATTCGGGATGCCGCCTGTTTTTTCAAGATAGGACCAGTAAAACGGCCGGTTCATTAACGCTTTATCGAGTTCAATGGTTAATTGCACCGTCATCCAGCCGGGGCGGTTTTCAACCAATACAGCGCCGTTTGCTTCAAAAAAGCGTTCAAGATATTGATGTATTTCTTCCTGCAGCATCCGCATGCCCCTCCTCTTTCCGTATCGCTTCCGCAAATTCGATCATTTGGGTGAGATTTTCCATTTTGATGTTCATTTCGCCTTCTGATTGCGAGTTTTGGAAGACATCCAGCAGATGGTCTTCCAGTTTTCCGAATTCGAGCCGGGTCAGAATTTCATCGAGTTCCCCGATCACCCGCTCAAACAAATGGATTTTTTCGTACAACAGTTTCAGAATATGTTCTTCAACCGTATTTTTGGTCGCAAAGTTGTAAATATGCACGTCCTTTTCCTGGCCGAGGCGGTGGACGCGCCCGATCCTTTGCTCGAGCCGCATCGGGTTCCACGGCAGGTCAAAATTGATCATATGGTGGCAAAATTGCAGGTTGATCCCTTCACCGCCCGCTTCTGTCGCAATGAGCACCTGGGCGTGGTTTTCAAACAGCTTCCGCATCCAGTCTTTTTTGCCGCGCTTAAAGCCGCCGCGGAACGGGACGGATGAAATGCCGTGTTGTTTTAAAAACCATTGCAGGTAAAGCTGTGTTGCCCGGTATTCCGTAAAAATAATCACTTTATCATCAATGTTTTGGATCAGCTCGAGCGCTTTTTCCGCTTTTGAATTGGTTTTTACCGCTTCAATTTTCTGGATCAGCGCAGCAACGGTTTCTTCTAAAACGGGCGAGGGCTGCTCCGTTTTTTTCAGCAGGTTTTTTAAGGTTACAAAAACGGCTTCCCGGCTCGAACACGCCTCGCGCTGCAGCGTCAACAGCGAAAAGCCGGCGCGGCTGTACGATTCGCTGCCTCTGCGGATCGTTTGCAGCGCGTCATACAGTTCGCGCTCTTCTTTACTGAAGTCAATCAGCACCGTTTCAACGCGCCGTTTTGTCCATTCCACCCCGGTGTTTGTGCGCCGGTTCCGGATCATCACTTTGCTGACCAGCTCCCGCAAATGTTCGTCTTCCTTCACCTGCCTGTCCCCTTTTTTATATTTTTTGCTGAAATTCGATTCGCTGCCTAAATGGCCTGGCTTTAAAAGGGAGACAAGGTGGAAGATTTCATCGATCCGGTTTTGAATCGGTGTTGCCGTCAAAAGCAGGCAGAATTTCTTCTTTAAGCCTTGAACAAAGGCGTAATTTTTTGTATTCGGATTTTTTAACTTATGCGCCTCGTCAATAATAATCATGTCATACTGCTGCTTGTAAATGATGTCACGGTGCGGGCTTCTTTTTGCGGTGTCAATGGAAGAGACAACACAGTCATACTGCTCCCACATATAACTTTTCTTTTGCCCGACAGCGGGGATATGGAATTTGCTGTTCAGTTCCGCGACCCATTGCGATACGAGCGACGCCGGAACTAAAATGAGCACTTTTTTTGCTAGCCCGCGAATCATATATTCTTTTAAAATAAGGCCGGCTTCAATCGTTTTTCCAAGCCCGACTTCATCCGCCAAAATGGCTTTGCCGTTCATTTTTTCAACGACCTGGCGGGCAACCTCCAGCTGGTGCGCAAGCGGTTTGACATTGGCCAGATGCTTTGGCGCCTGCAATCCTTCAAATTCAGGAATGACCAGCCGTTTTTCCATTTCCACTGCAAGCTTATAAAGTTCCCATTTTCCCCACGGCCCGTCGTCCTGATAGCGTTCCATCAATCCCGTTTCCCATGAGCGGTCAAATTCAATGTTGACTTCCATGCTGCCTGCACTCCTTTTCCAATCGTCCCCGATCATCGTTTTCGATTTCTTACAGCCGCTTTTTATTTTAAAAAATTCAATTGATTTTCAGAATGGTGTCATGATACGATGAAACTGATCAAGAGTTTTTACAGGGTTTACAGGGAAAAATCGTATCGAACAGCCTGCATCAGGCATTTTAACTTTAGTATGCCCGATTTTGAACTGAATATTGGCGGATGAGAATAAGAGGAGAGACTGCATTTTTTGCAGCGCCGACGGAGCAAGCGGAAACGTGAATCTCTCAGGCAAAAAGACTCTTAATTTGACGCATCTCTGGAGAGCGCTTCTTTTCGGGAAGCCACCAAAGGGGAAAACCGTTTTTCGGTAAACTTTCAGGTGCAAGGACAGGGAATATTTCGTGAAGCAGGCGGAATATTCCCTGTTTTTTTGCCCCCGGATCCACGTCCGGATAAAAAACAAAATGGAGGGGTACGAATGCCGGAATTAAAACGGACGCCATTATATGATGTATACCGGAAATACGGCGCAAAAACGACCGATTTCGGCGGCTGGGAACTGCCGGTGCAATTTTCGGGCATTAAAGCCGAACACGAAGCCGTCCGTACGCGGGCAGGCCTGTTTGATGTTTCGCATATGGGCGAAATCCTGGTGGAGGGGCCTCAAAGCCTTGGCTTTCTTCAAAAAATGATGACGAACGATGTGTCCAAATTGAAGCCGGGTGCTGCCCAATATACCGCCATGTGCAATGAAGCCGGCGGCACAGTCGATGATTTGCTGGTTTACCAATTGGGCGAAAACCGGTATTGGCTCGTGGTGAATGCCGCCAATACGGAAAAAGATTACAAGTGGCTTGTTTCACACCGGACGGAGGATGTTTCCATAACGGACATCAGCGCATCGGTTGCCCAGCTCGCGCTCCAGGGGCCGCTTGCTACGGAAGTGATGCAGAAACTTGCGCCAGAAGCGGATGTTTTTGCCATTCCAACGTTTTCATTTATTGAAAACGCAAAGGCTGCCGGTTGTAAAGTATTGCTTTCGAGAACCGGTTACACGGGTGAAGACGGCTTTGAAATTTACTGCCGCAGTGAAGATGCACTGAAGCTATGGGATGAGATATTGGCGAAGGGCCGGGAAAAAGGCGTTTTGCCGTGCGGGCTCGGAGCAAGGGATACGCTCCGCTTTGAAGCCGGGCTCTGTCTTTACGGCCAGGAGCTAACGGAAGACATTTCTCCGCTTGAAGCCGGCATCGGTTTTGCTGTAAAGCTTAAGAAAGAAGCGGATTTTATCGGGAAGCAGGCGCTCCTTGCACAGAAAGCAGAAGGTCTGAAACGGCGCCTTGCCGGTATCGAAATGATCGGCCGTGGCATTCCGCGCCACGGATACAGCGTTTATGCAGGGGATGAGCGGATTGGCACGGTGACAACCGGGACACAGTCGCCGACTTTAAAGAAAAATATCGGCCTTGCCCTTTTGCGTATACCGTGGGACGCACCCGGCACCGAAGTAGAAGTGGACGTCCGTTCCAAAAAGATTAAAGCTGTCGTTGTCCAAACACCGTTCTATAAAAAGCCAAAAAACGGGGGAGGGGAAAAGTGATGCATCGCTACCTGCCAATGACGGAAGAAGATAAGCGTGAGATGCTGGATGCGATCGGAGTCCGAAGCGTCGGGGAACTGTTTTCCGATATTCCCGAAAAAGTGCGGTTTAAAGGGGATTACCGGATCAAAAAAGCAAAATCGGAAACGGCGCTGTTAA
Organism: Weizmannia sp. CD-2023; assembly: GCF_036225245.1. NCBI lineage: Bacteria > Bacillati > Bacillota > Bacilli > Caryophanales > Bacillaceae > Heyndrickxia > Weizmannia sp. CD-2023. The sequence goes on along the minus strand of NZ_JARTJQ010000096.1, from coordinate 64,544 downwards.
AAGAACTGTCAGAACTTGCCGGAAAAAATGCCAATTTAAAAGAATATGCCTCTTTTTTGGGGGCGGGGGTTTACGACCACTATATTCCAACGGTCGTGGACCATGTGATCTCAAGATCCGAATTTTATACGGCCTATACACCTTACCAGCCGGAAATCTCGCAAGGGGAACTGCAGGCTATCTTTGAATTCCAGACGATGATATGCGAGCTGACCGGCATGGATGTGGCCAATTCCTCGATGTATGACGGCGGCACGTCCATGGCTGAAGCGGCCATGCTTGCGGCCGGGCAGACGAAGAGGAAGAAAATATTGATTTCAAAAGCTGTCCATCCGGAGTACCGGGCCGTTTTACATACTTATGCCAAGGGAAAAGGCATCACCGTGGAAGAAATACCGCTCGCAGACGGCTGCACCGATCTGGAAGCAGCTAAAAAACAAATAGACGGCGGGACAGCTGCTGTCATCGTCCAGTACCCGAACTTTTTCGGTTCGCTTGAACGGTTAAAAGAAATCGGCGAACTGGCCCATGCCGAAAAAGCTTTGTTTGTTGTATCCGCCAATCTGCTTGCCCTTGGGGTGCTTGCGCCGCCGGGGGATTTCGGCGCCGATATTACAACCGGCGATTGCCAGGTTTTCGGCATTCCAACTGCATTCGGCGGCCCGCATTGCGGCTACTTCGCTACAACGTCAAAACTAATGCGGAAAATGCCGGGCCGGCTCGTCGGCGAAACGGTCGACGAGAACGGGAAAAGGGGGTATGTGCTTACGCTCCAGGCGCGCGAACAGCATATCCGCCGCAATAAAGCGACGTCCAATATTTGCTCTAACCAGGCGCTCAATGCCCTTGCCGCATCGGTGGCCATGAGCGCCCTCGGCAAAAAAGGCGTAAAAGAAATGGCACTGGCCAATATGGCAAAAGCACAGTACGCAAAAAAGAAATTGGCGGAAAAAGGGTTTGAAATTCCGTTTTCGTCTCCTTTTTTCAATGAGTTTCCCGTGAAATTGCCAAAAAGTGTTCAAGAAGTAAATGAACATTTATTGCAGAAAAAAATCATCGGCGGTTATGATGTGAGCAAGGATTACCCGGAATTTGCCGGTTGCATGCTCATTGCCGTGACGGAATTGCGGTCAAAAGAAGAAATTGACCAATTGGCTGAAGAAATGGGGGTCGTGTGTGATGGCGAATGAAGGAATGCCGCTCATTTTTGAACGGTCCAAATCGGGCCGGATCGCGTACAGCTTGCCGGAAATGGACGTGCCGGAAGTGGACGCTTTTGACATTTTTCCGCCTGAATACGTCCGCAAACAGGATGCGGAACTGCCGGAAGTGTCGGAACTGGATTTAATGCGGCACTACACAAAGCTGTCAGAAAACAACCACGGCGTCGATTCCGGCTTTTACCCGCTCGGATCCTGCACGATGAAATACAATCCGAAAATCAATGAAACGGTTGCGCGCTTTCCGGGATTTGCCCATATCCACCCGCTTCAAGATGAAAGCACCGTCCAGGGGGCGCTCGGGCTGATGTATGACTTGCAGGAACATTTAAAAGAGATTACCGGCATGGATGAGGTGACCTTGCAGCCTGCTGCCGGCGCCCACGGGGAATGGACCGGGCTGATGCTGATCCGTGCTTTCCATGAAGCAAACGGGGATACAAAGCGGACAAAAGTGATCATTCCCGACTCCGCCCACGGCACCAACCCGGCTTCCGCGTCCGTTGCCGGCTTCGAAACGGTCACTGTGAAGTCGAATGAAGAAGGGCTTGTCGATCTCGACGACTTAAGAAAAATTGCCGGGGAAGATACCGCGGCGCTCATGCTTACCAATCCGAATACGCTCGGGCTGTTTGAAGCGCATATCCTTGAAATGGCGGAGATCATCCATGACGCGGGCGGCAAACTGTATTATGACGGTGCCAACTTGAATGCCGTGCTTGCGAAGGCGCGCCCGGGCGATATGGGATTCGATGTTGTCCACCTGAATCTTCATAAAACGTTCACAGGCCCCCACGGCGGCGGTGGCCCGGGTTCGGGTCCGGTCGGCGTCAAAAAAGAGCTGATCCCGTTTTTGCCGGTGCCGGTTGTTGCGAAAAAAGGCGACCGCTATGTGCTGGATGAAGACCGGCCGCAATCGATCGGCAGGGTAAAGCCGTTTTACGGCAATTTCGGCATCAATGTCCGGGCCTATACGTATATCCGTTCAATGGGGCCGGATGGCTTGCGGGAAGTGACCGAGAATGCGGTGATCAATGCCAATTATATGATGAGGAAACTGGCGCCGTATTACGACCTGCCGTATGACCGCCATTGTAAACATGAATTTGTGTTAAGCGGCAGGCGCCAGAAAAAACTCGGGGTGCGGACGTTTGATATTGCCAAGCGGCTGCTTGATTTCGGCTTCCATCCGCCAACTGTGTATTTCCCGCTCAATGTGGAAGAGTGCATGATGATTGAGCCGACGGAAACAGAGTCGAAGGAAACGCTGGATGCCTTTATTGACGCGATGATCCAAATCGCAAAAGAAGCGGAGGAAAATCCGGAAATCGTCCAGGAAGCCCCGCATACAACCATTGTCAAACGCCTGGATGAAACGCGGGCGGCACGAAAACCGGTTTTGCGTTATGTGAAAAAATAAAAAGAAAAATGCCGCAGCATTGCCGCGGCATTTTTTATTTCCCTGATTTGATTTTGCCTGTCCAGTTTTTAAAGCCGCCTTTCAACTGGTAAAGGTCGCGGCAGCCGTTTTTATAAAGCATTTCAGCGGCGCGCCCGGTGCGCGTCCCGTTCTGGCAATATAAATAAACCGGTTTATCGGTCCGGATCTCTTTTAATCTCATTTTCAGCTGAGACAGCGGAATATTGCGTGCGCCTAAAATATGTCCGTTTGCAAATTCATTCGGTTCGCGCACATCAATGAGCTGCGCTTTGCGGTAACCCGCCTTGAATTCTTCTTCCGTCAAGCTTTTCAGGATTTTTTTCTGCCGGTAGTATCTGGCGAGAGTATATGCTACTACCGCAACAATAACAATGATGAGTGTGTACCACGATTGTGACATCTTTCGTGCCCCCTTTCTTACCTGATGCGCTATCTACTATTATATTCGTGTTGCGCTTCTGAATCAAAATCTTTTTTTAAGAAACATGTCACCGCTATTTTTTCCGTTTTTTCCGTCTGAAAAGCCCGTAACCGTTCTGTTTTAAGCACCAGCGGAAAAATCGGCACAAACTTGAGCGGGGCTTTGCCGTTTTTCGTCGTTTTTTGGTAAACTGGTAAAGTGATATTTTAAAGAAGAGGGGTACATATGGGAAAAGAAACCTGGTTGTTTGTAGATTCAGGCCACTGTCCGCCGTTTTTTAACATGGCGCTGGATGAGGCCCTGCTTGACTGGCACAGCAAAGGGGAGATCCCGCCAGCCATCCGCTTTTACGGCTGGGATCCGGCCACCCTTTCAATCGGGTATTTCCAGCGGGCAAAACAGGAAATCGATCTCGAAGCGGTAAAACGATACGGGCTCGGTTTTGTCCGGCGACCGACAGGGGGAAGGGCTGTTTTGCACGAGCACGAGCTGACCTACAGCGTGATCGTGTCGGAAGCGCATCCGGATATGCCGAAAACGGTCACGGAAGCCTACCGTGTCATTTCAGAGGGGCTTGTCAGGGGATTTCGTGCGCTCGGCCTGGAGGCGTATTTTGCAGTGCCGCGAACGGAAGCAGAACGGGAGGCACTAAGGTCTCCGCATTCTTCGGTTTGTTTTGATACGCCGAGCTGGTACGAACTGGTCGTGGAAGGGCGAAAAGTCGCCGGCAGCGCACAGACGCGGCAGAAAGGCGTCATTTTGCAGCACGGCTCGATTTTGCTCGATATGGATGAGGACAAGCTGTTCAGCCTGTTTAAATATCCGAATGACAGAGTGAGAGAAAGGATGCAGCGGAGTTTTAAGAAAAAGGCGGTTGCAATCAATGAGCTGCGCAACGTTCCCGTCACATACGAGGAGGCAAAAGAGGCTTTCCATAAGGGGTTTGAAGAAGGGCTCGGCATCCGGCTGGAACCGTACACCTTGACGCCGGCGCAACAGGCGTATGTGGAAGAACTGGCAGACAGGCGGTACAGGTCGGATGAATGGAATTTTAAGAGATAAATGAACATTTGTTTTTTTAGCGGCCAGAGGCATGCTTTTTCGCTATTTCCTTTTGTGCCGCGCTTTTTATGGCTGCTTTTTTGATGCAAGCGGCAAATTTTTTCGTTATGCTCGGATTTGCCTGCTTTTTCGGGGGATTTCTCGCATTTTCAGCATGTCTTATTCTTTTTTTTATTTGACAAAAAGAAAGAGGTTTGACCTAACTACAATATATGGTATATAAAAACAAAATGTCAATACAATATCTAGTGTTTTTGCTTGCGATTTTTGCCTGCGGTGTGCTATTTTAAAGGAGGCAGAACCACCAGAGAATTTGCATGGAGAAATAGAGAAGGAGTTGTCGTTATGTCTGTTGCTTCGACAGAAAAATTATGGGATGTGGAGAAGCTGAACGAAGATATCCGCTTATTTCCGCAGGTCCATCCGATTACACCGGATATGAACATCACGTACAAAGGCGTTTCAAGGCTTGTCATGATTGACAGATACGCGTTTAAAGACACGGAAAAAGTCACATTGGGCAAGGGCGATTTTGTTGTCCTCACGATTAAAGAAGACCCGAAATTTCCGGCCAGGGGGCTCGGCGTCATCAAAGAAATCGACTGGGAAAAAAATGAAGCGGAAGTCTTAATTGAAGAAGATTACCGCCAGGCCCTGGAAAACCCGGATGAAAGAGAAACAGGGGTCATCAAAAGGCCGCTTGATATCATTGAGAAGCCGCTTGAAGTCTACTACGAACAAATCGCAAAACGGAATGCAACCGGCTTAGCGGCAGTGGAAAAAACAGAAGAGAAACGGAAAGAATGGTTTGGGAAGTTTTACAATGAACTGGTAAACTTAAACTTCATCCCGGCAGGCCGCGTCCTCTACGGCGCAGGGTCGGAAACGGAAGTTACTTATTTTAATTGTTATGTGATGCCGTTTGTACCGGATTCGCGGGAAGGCATTTCCGAACACCGCAAACAAGTGATGGAAATTATGAGCCGCGGCGGCGGGGTTGGGACAAACGGTTCGACGCTGCGCCCGCGCAATACGCTGGCAAGGGGCGTCAACGGCAAATCAAGCGGCTCTGTCTCATGGCTCGATGACATCGCCAAACTCACGCACCTGGTCGAACAGGGCGGCAGTCGCAGGGGAGCACAAATGATCATGCTGGCTGTCTGGCATCCGGACATTGTCGAATTTATCATTTCGAAAATGCAGAATCCGCGGATTTTGCGTTTCCTGATCGAAAATACGAACGATGAGTGGATCCGCAAGCTAGCCCACGACAAATTGAAATTCACGCCGCTTTCCGAAATGGAAAGGCAAATGTACCATGGGATTGTGAACTACAAACATATTCCGGGACAGGGCGGCTTTACGGACGAAGTCATGAAAGAGGCGGAAGAAAAACTGGCAACAGGCGGGCATTACACCGTCCATAATCCGGAATTTTTAACCGGCGCCAATATTTCCGTCTGCCTCACAAAAGAATTTATGGAAGCAGTTGAACAAGACGCGGAATTCGAACTGAAATTTCCGGATGTGGAAAATTACAGCGAAGAAGAAATGCGCATATATAATGAAGAATGGCATAAAATCGGCGATGTGCGCGAATGGGAAAAACTCGGCCGCAAAGTGCGCGTCTACCGCAAAATCAAAGCAAAAGAACTTTGGAATTTGATTAACATCTGCGCGACTTACTCGGCGGAACCGGGCGTCTTCTTTATCGACAACGCCAACGACATGACAAACGCAAAAGCATACGGTCAGAAAGTCGTCGCAACGAATCCTTGCGGAGAGCAACCGCTCGCGCCCTATTCCGTCTGCAACCTCGCAGCGGTCAATCTTGCAAAAATGGTCGACAAAGAAACGAAAGAAGTGCGCTGGGACCAATTGAAACAAACCGTCCATACCGGCGTCCGCATGCAGGACAATGTCATTGACGCGACCCCGTACTTCCTGAAAGAAAACAAAAAACAGGCGCTCGGGGAACGGCGTGTCGGCCTTGGCGTTATGGGCTTAGCCGACCTTCTCATTTATATGGAAAAAGAATACGGATCCGAAGAAGGCAACAAACTTGTCGACAAAGTGTTTGAAACAATCGCGACCGAAGCATACCGCGCATCCATTGAGATCGCAAAAGAAAAAGGGAGCTTCCCATTTTTAACGGGGGAAACCGAAGAAGAGACAAACCGCCTGCGCCGTGCATTCACGGAAACCGGTTATATGAAAAACATGCCGGAAGACATCCGCAAGGCAATTTTAAAACACGGCATCCGGAACTCCCATTTGCTGACCGTTGCACCAACCGGATCCACCGGCACCATGGTTGGCGTTTCCACCGGGCTTGAGCCGTATTTTTCCTTTTCCTATTTCCGCAGCGGGCGCCTCGGCAAATTTATCGAGGTCAATGCGGACATCGTCCAGGAATATCTGGATCAGCATCCTGAAGCGGACAAAGACCATCTGCCGAACTGGTTTGTAACCGCGATGGATCTTGCACCGGAAGCCCATGCCGATGTCCAATGCGTCATCCAGCGCTGGGTGGACAGCTCGATTTCGAAAACGGTCAACGCCCCGCGCGGTTACACGGTTGAACAGGTGGAAAAAGTGTACGAACGCCTGTATAAGGGCGGCGCGAAAGGCGGAACCGTTTATGTGGACGGCAGCCGGGATTCGCAAGTCCTGACATTGAAAGCAGAAGAACCGCAGGAAGAAAAACAGGAAAAAGCGGAAGTGAAACATGCGAAACAGCATGTCGTCCTGGTTGATACAATCCCGGATATCCGGTCAACAAACGTCACATACGGCAACGAAATCGGCGATACCTGCCCGATCTGCCGGAAAGGGAAAGTGAAGGAAATCGGCGGCTGCAATACATGCGATAACTGCGGCGCGCAATTAAAATGCGGCTTGTAAACGGAATAGTTGAGAAAAAACGGAGCAAAGCGATGCTCCGTTTTTTTCTGCTTACAAAACACCGGTTAAAAGAATAATCGGAAAAATGGTTAAAAAATTTTAATTCGAATATTGACAGCAAAAACGTGATGAAAAAGATTGGATTGAATTTTGATAAGAATGCGATTGTCGTAGATTCGGCGATGCGGACAAACATCGAAGGCATATTTGCGGCGGGCGATGTAACAACGTTTGACGGCAAGGTAAAGCTGATCGCCACGGGATTTGGAGAAGCAGCGACAGCCATTGCAAGCGCAAAAGTTTATCTCGATCCGGCCGCCCGCAAGCAGCCGCAGCACAGCACCAGCCTGTTTGAAAAGGTGAAGGTTTAACAAGGGGGTGAAAAAATGGCGTTTGTGATCACATCGCCTTGCAGACATGAAAAATCTGCAGAATGCGTGGAAGTCTGCCCTGTAGATGCCATCCATGAAGGAACGAATATGTATTATATCGATCCGGATATTTGTATTGACTGTGCCGCATGTGCCGCCGTCTGCCCGGTGGGAGCCATTTTTGCCGAAGAAGATGTCCCAGAATCCGAACAACAGTATATCGCTGCCAATGCCCAATTTTATGCATCATAAGTGATCAGCCCACAAGTGAATCGAAAGGAAACCGGTTTTGGTTTTGAACGAACAAAGGGGTGGGAAATCATGATTTTTAATGAACAAATGGAAACGCTCAACAGAGAGGAACTGGAATGGCTGCAATTGGAGAGATTAAAGCAAACGGTGAATGCAGTATATGAAAAGGTTCCCTTTTACCGCGCTAAATTAAAGGAGCGCCGTCTTGCACCGGATGATATCCATACGCTTAGCGATATCCGCAAATTGCCGTTTACCGTAAAAAAAGATTTGCGTGACCATTATCCGTACGGCCTTTTTGCAGCGTCGATGGATCGGATTGTTCGTCTCCATGCTTCGAGCGGCACAAGCGGAAAACCGACAGTCGTTGCCTACACAAAAAAGGATATCGACAACTGGGCTGACATTGTCGCACGGGCCATTGCTGCCTGTGGCGGAAAACCGGGCGGCGTTTTGCATAATGCCTATGGTTACGGCCTGTTTACCGGAGGGCTGGGCCTGCACGGGGGATCGGAAAAATTAGGAATGGCGACTGTGCCGGTTTCCGGTGGGAATACAGAAAGGCAGATTACATTGATTGAAGATTTAAAACCAACCGTCATTTGCGGCACCCCGTCTTATGTTTTAAATATTGCGGACAAAATGGAAAAAATGGGGCTGGATCCGCGAAAAACAAGCCTGAAATACGGGATTTTCGGCGCTGAGCCATGGTCAAATGAATTGCGGAAGACACTTGAAGAAAGATTGGATATCAAAGCAATGGATATATACGGCTTGAGCGAAGTGATGGGGCCGGGTGTCGCCGTGGAGTGCAAGGAAGCGCAGGACGGCCTGCATGTGCCGGAAGATCATTTTTACGTGGAAGTAATTGATCCTGAAACGTTGGAGCCTGTGCCGGATGGCCGGGATGGGGAATTGGTGTTTACGAGCCTGACCAAAGAAGCTTTGCCGGTTATCCGTTACCGCACCGGCGACATCGCGTCCATCAACCGGGAAAAATGCCGCTGCGGCAGAACAACGCTCAGAATCTCAAGAATAAAAGGGCGGATTGATGACATGCTCATCATCCGGGGCGTGAATGTTTTCCCGTCGGAAATTGAAAGCGCCCTTCTGGACATAAAGGAACTTGTACCGCACTATCAGCTTGAAATCGCAAATGATGGTGCGCTGGATAAAGTTTTGCTCCATGTTGAAATCCGGGAGCCCGTTTTCAGGTCAATCGGCGAAGATTTGCAACATGAGTATGCACGGCAACTCAAGAACGAGATTTCCCGCCAGATCAAAAGCAAATGTTTCGTGCATATGGATGTCAACCTCGTACCGCCGATGGCCATTCCGCGTTCCGAGGGCAAAGCCATCCGGATTATAAGGAAATCTGCTTCTATGCCCATTTAACAGGGAAAAGGGGTGCTTTAAGATTGTTTAGGGAGAAAGCGTTTTCAAAATTAAGTGAAGAAGAAAAATACGAGCATTTTATGCATCGGATCGAAAACGATGAAAAAATTGAGGCCGATGATTGGATGCCGGATGAATACCGACACCAGCTGATCCGGCTGATTTCGATGCACGGGATCAGCGAAATAATGGGAGCTTTTCCTGAAAAAGAGTGGGTGCCAAAAGCGCCGACGCTGCACAGAAAACTGGCCATCATGGCGAAAGTCCAGGATGAAATGGGTCACGGACAGCTGTTATTGCGCGTAGTCGAAGATTTAATCAAACCGCTCGGAAAAACGCGCGATGACCTGTTCAACGACCTTTTTGCCAAACGGTTGAAATTCCATAATGTGTTCCATATGCCGTCCCCGACATGGGCAGATGCAGCGATTATCGCGTGGCTTGTGGACGGGGCGGCGATTTTAACCCAGACGATGATGTTAAAAACGTCTTACGGCCCGTATGGAAGAGCGCTTAAAAGAATATGCCAGGAAGAGTCGTTCCATGCAAAACACGGGGAAAGCCTTTGCCTTGCACTGGCCACGGGCACAAAAGCACAAAAGCAAATGCTGCAAGAGGCTTTAACGCGCTGGTGGGAACCGCTCCTCGCTTTTTTCGGGCCGAAATCGGCAAAAGAAACAGGGAGGTCAAGTGTGGATATCAATATCAAATATAAACTCCGGACAAAAACAAATGAAGAACTACGCCAGGAATTTTTAACGAAATACGTGCCGAAAATCAAAAAAATGGGGCTCACCATCCCGGATGACACCCTGCATTTCGAAGAGGATACACAGCAATGGGCCTACAAAGAACCGGATTGGGAAGCGTTTAAACAGATTATAAAAGGGAATGGGCCGAAAACAGATGAACGGCTTTCCCTCAGAAGAGAATCGTACATGGACAGCCAATGGGTAAGGGACGCACTCAGCGCTTATACAGCATCTCCCGCTTTGCTGCCGGGATAAAATCGATTTTTATTCAGGAGAGGGTTCATATGCCGAATCATACGTTTTACGAAGAATACGAGGTATTCAGCAGAAAGAAGGATGGACTGCCGCTTGAACACCGCTTCAGTTTGCTTGCGCCAAACCGGGAAATGGCCTTTATTCTGGCAAAAGAAAACTTTTTCAGAAGAGAACCTGTCGAACAATTATGGGTCGTGAAGCGTTCCGACATCCGCATGATGCGGCAGGAAGAAAGGGAAGCTTTCCGCCCGCTTGACAAAGCCTACAGGGAAACAAAAGGCTATGCCGATTTGCCTTCCAAATGGAGAAAGCTCGATGAGGGGATCAAGACAGAGCAGATATGAGGTGACGGGAATGGAGTTAGAGCAGAAAGCCTTAAAGGAACTTTTGTATTTGCTGGCCGATGACAACCTGATTCATGCATACAGGGGATCAGAATGGCTCGGTCTGGCACCCCATATTGAAGAGGATGTCGCATTTTCTTCCATTAACCAGGATACGATGGGCCATGCAAAAATGTACTACCAGTTGCTGGAAGAATTAGGGGAAGGAAAAATGGATGATCTTTCCCATTTGCGAAAACCCGGGGAATTTAGGAATGCCGTTCTTTTGGAAATGGCAAACGGGACAGGGACTTATTTGCACAAGCCAAACTATGACTGGGCGTTTACGGTCGTTCGCCATTTGTTTTATGCCGTCTTCAACCAAATCCGTCTTGAGTCACTCAGCCGGTCCAGCTACGAACCGCTTGCGCAAACAGCCGGAAAAATACTGACGGAGCAATATTACCATCTTCTCCATTGGAAAACATGGTTCAACCAATTAATGTCGAGCACGAAAGAAGCAAGAATGAGGATGGAAAACGCCATCCGCCGGGTATGGAATGAGTTTTTCGGCGTCATTACTTTGGGACCGTTCGGAAATGACATGGCGGGTTGCGGACTTATTGATTCCGAAGCAAAACTGGAAGCGTCCTGGCTAGATGAGGTGACAGCCATTTTCCGTCAGGTCGGATTCCAGCAAGCAGGAAAGCCGCAAATGTTGCACGGGGACGGCAGGAGTGGCGAACATACGGAAGACCTGAAAGAAGCGTTGTCGATCTTGCAGGAAGTATATATATCTGACCAACAAGCGGCCTATTGGTAAGCATCCTTGCCGGAAAAAGGAGGCATGAGCGATGTGGAAAGAAAAAATACGGCAGGCGCTCGAACAAGTAAAAGACCCGGAAATGCCGGCTATCAATATTGTCGAGCTCGGCATGTTTGAAGATGCCGGGATAAACGGCAACACCATTGTTGTCAAGCTGCTTCCAACATTCAGCGGATGCCCGGCGCTTCCTCTCATTGAAAAAGAAGTGAAAAACGCTGTAAGAAAGCTCAATCCTGAGTTTCTTGTCCAAGTTGTTTTTTTGAAAACGCCTCCGTGGACGACAGAAAGAATAGCCCCACAAACGCGGGAAAAGTTAAAACAATTTGGGATTGCACCGCCGCCTGCCCACCATAAACGGGGAGATCCGTGGGAAATCGACTGCCCCTACTGCGGGTCAACCTATGTCACGATGGAAAATATATTCGGCCCGTCCGCATGCAGGAGCATTCTATACTGCAAAAATTGCAAAAATCCATTTGAAGCGATGAAACCGGTCGCGACTTTATAAAGGAGTGGGGAATGCATGGTAAAATTAATCGCTTTATATAATCAGCCAGAAAACAAGGAAGCTTTCGATGACCATTATCAAAATGTGCATACGCCGGTAACCAAAAAAATCCCGGGCCTGCGCAAAATGGAAGTGACAAAAATCGTGGGCGCACCAACGGGGGAAAGCCCGTATTATTTGTTATGCGAAATGTACTACGACGACATGGACGCATTAAAAAAAGCAATGAAAACAGAAGAGTCGAAAGCCTCTGCCAGAGATTTGATGTCCTTTGCCGGTGATCTTGTGACGATGATGATTGGTGAGGAAGTCAATGGCTGAGCATGCGTATATTGAACAATGGATAGAAGACGGTGTTGGAAGGATCGCACTCAATCGCCCGGATGTTTTAAACGCCCTTTCCCGCCCGATGGTTAGCGAAATAGTGCATGCCCTTGCTGAACTGGATCACAAGCCGGAAGTGAAGGCCATTTTGATAACAGGAAACGGGCCATCTTTTGCTGCGGGGGCAGATATAGAAGAAATGAAGGAAGACAACCCGGTTTCATTGGAACTGTATAACCAGTTTGCGGTCTGGGACCAAATTGCCTTGATCAAAAAGCCCATTATTTCGGCTGTTCAGGGATATGCGCTTGGCGGCGGCTTTGAACTCGTATTGAGTACGGATATCGTATTTGTTGCTGAAAATGCAACATTCGGTTTTCCGGAAGTCAAAATCGGAGTGATGCCCGGCGCAGGGGGCACGGTCAAACTCGCAAAACAATTGGGCAAATGGCAGTCGTTGGAATGGCTTTGGACAGGGAAGCACATGAGCGCGAGGCAGGCCTGTGCATACGGCCTGGTTACACGGGTTGTTCCTGTTGAAGCTCTGTATGAAGAAGCGCTCTCGTTCGCGAAAAGAATAGCGAACATGCCGGCCCTTTCCATCCGGCTCATCAAAGATACCGTCATCAGAGCGCAGGATTTGTCCGTCTATGACGCCATGCAATATGAAAGAAAGAATTTTTATCTTCTTTTTGCATCCGATGACCAAAAAGAAGGCATGCAGGCATTCGCCGAGAAGCGGCCTGCCAATTTCCGGGGCAGATAAGGAGGGGGGACATGCAAACCGTTGATTTTACAGTAAAAAACCATGTCGGCTGGCTGACGTTGAACCGTCCTGACAAACTCAATGCTTTTAATGAAACGATGAACCGGGAAATCATAGACGTTTTAACATCAGCTGAACAAGATCCGCACATACGCGCACTGGTCCTTACCGGTGCAGGCCGGGCCTTCTGTTCCGGGGAGGATTTGGGCAGTTTAAACGAACAGGCCGATCACGGTGAAATCATCCGGAAACGTTACATCCCGATGGTGAAGAAAATCGCGGCTTTTGAAAAACCGCTCATTGCTGCCGTGAATGGGCCGGCTGCGGGTGCAGGCTTCAGCCTCTGCCTGGCGTGTGATTTCCGGATCGCATCCGAACAGGCCACTTTTGTTAACGCGTTTATTCATATTGGGCTTGTGCCGGATTCCGGGAATCTCTATTTCCTGCCGAGGATTGCAGGCTATGCCAAGGCGTTGGAGCTTTCTTGCTTAGGGGAGAAAATCAGTGCACCAGAAGCGATGGAATACGGACTTTTAACGAAAGTGGTTCCAGCCTGCCACCTGGAACAGGAAACGCAGCATTTTGCTGAAAGGCTTGCTGCGATGCCGACAAAAGCAATCGGCCTCGTGAAGCGGTATATGCAAAAAAGCTTTGAAAGCACATTGGATGAAATGCTCGAAAATGAAGCATACGCCCAGCGGATTGCAGGGCAAACAGCCGACCACAAGGAAGGGGTCCGGGCATTTTTTGAAAAAAGAAAACCGGAATACAAAGGCAATTAAACAGAAAGGATGAACATGCATGCCGATAACAAAAGAAGTAGCAGTATTTCCTGCTGAAATGAAACGGAGCGCGTATAAAATGGTCATCAACGGAGAACCGGTGGATGCTGCCGGCGGCGAAACGTTTCACGTCTATAATCCTGCAACCGGCGAAGCAATCGCCACGGTGCCGAAAGCGGATTACGCGGATGTCGACCGGGCCGTTGAGGCGGCGCGCCATGCTTTTGAACACGGAAAATGGAGGCGCTATCCGGTTGGAAAACGGGCGCGCGTCCTGAACAAAATTGCCTCCATTATGCGCAGCCGTTTTGATGCGCTTGTTGAAATGGAAATATTAAATACCGGAAAGACGATTGAAACGGCTAAGGGGCAAGTGATGCAGGCCATTGAAGATTTCGAGTTTTTCGCGGGGGCAATTGTCGGGCATCGCGGCGCTGTGAACCATGTTCCCGGCCAGTTCTTTAACTATACCCAAAAAGAACCGGTTGGGGTCGCTGCCCAGATCATTCCATGGAATTACCCGCTCATGATGGCTGCATGGAAAATTGCCCCGGCGATCGCAGCAGGATGTTCTGTTGTGGTAAAGCCGGCAAGCCTTACGCCGATTACAGCCATTTTACTAGCTGAAATCTGCCATGAGGCCGGTGTTCCGGCAGGCGTTGTGAACGTGATTACCGGGCCGGGGGCGAAAATCGGGTCTTATTTGGCGAAGCATGAAGGGGTCGATAAAATCGCCTTTACCGGAGAAACTTCCACCGGAAAAGAGATCATGGCAAACGCCTCGGAAACATTGAAAAGAGTCACGCTGGAACTTGGCGGAAAATCTCCGAATCTCGTATTTCAGGATGCGGATCTCGATGCCGCCGTCAATGGTGCCCTGTACGGCATCTTCTATAATACCGGGCAATCGTGCGAAGCGAGATCCCGTATTTTCCTGCAGGAAGACATTTACGATGCGTTTATGGAAAAATTTGTGGCCAAAACGAAAAAACTGGTGCTCGGTGATCCGTTTTCACCTGCCTCGCATATCGGGGCGATCATCAGCAAAGAGCAGCTGGAAACCATCCACCGCTATGTCGAAGAAGCAAAGCAGGCCGGCGCAACCATCGTGACAGGCGGAAAACCGGCTAAAGTGGAAGGGTTTGAAAATGGTTACTGGTATGAACCGACCATTATCACAAACGTCACCAATGACAGCAAAATTGCACAGGAAGAAATTTTTGGGCCGGTCGTGGTGGTGATGCCTTTTAAAGAGGAGAAGGAAGCCGTAAAACTTGCAAATGCGACGAAGTACGGCCTGGCTTCAAGCATTTGGGCAAAGGACCAGGGCCTAATTAAGCGGGTCACAGACGGCATCCAGGCAGGCATTGTCATGGTCAACAGCCCGTTCTCCGCATTCCCGGGGACACCGTTCGGCGGATATAAACAATCCGGCTTCGGGCGCGAATTAAGCTTCGAATGCCTCGATTTATACAGTGAAACCAAGAGTGTACTCACTTATGCAGGGGCAAAACCTTTAAACCCGTTTCAGTTATAAGCTTCCGGTCGAATAAAGGCACTCATTGCTGCACTGGCAGTGAAACGGGTATCCGGCAGGGCAAGATGGACAAATAAGAAGCGAACGCATTCTTTCGGGATGGGTTCGCTTCTTTTAAAAATCGTCTAAAAAGATAGAAAATGTAAAGAGGAAGTGGTATGATGGCGGAAACATTGGTTGTCATTGGTTCAGGGGTAATGGGGTGCGGCATTGCTTATGCGGGCGCACTCGGCGGTTTCAAAGTCAGACTGGTAGATGTCCGGCCTGACATCTTGCATCAAGCGGAAAACAGGATTGAATCCGTCATGGAAAAAGGGCTTTCGAGGGGGAAAATCAACGGGGCAGATGCTGAAAGGATAAAGGCAAATATCGAATATACCGTTGATTTGCCGGCTGCAGCCGGTTGTGCAGATGTGATCATCGAGGCAGTGCCGGAAAAAACGGAAATAAAAAAAGAAGTGTTTGAAAAAATGGACAGGTTTGCGCCTGCCGGTTGCATCCTTGCGACCAATACATCAACGATGAGCCCGACTGAAATCGGTTCTTTTACTACCCGTCCCGCATCTGTTATTGCCATGCATTTTTTCAATCCGGTGCATAAAATGCCGCTTGTCGAGATCATCAGGGGGCTTGAAACAAGCGATGAAACGGTTCAACGGGCTGAAAAAACAGCTGAAAAAATGGGGAAAGAAACGGTGATCGTGAATGAATTTCCCGGCTTTGTTACAAGCAGAATCAGCTGTTTAGTTGGAAATGAAGCGTTCTACATGCTGCAGGAAGGGGTAGGGACAGCGGAAGAAATCGATAAAGCCGTCAAGCTCGGCTTGAATTTTCCGATGGGGCCGTTTGAATTGGCGGATTTGGTCGGTTTGGATGCAAGGCTAAACAATTTGTGCTACTTGCATGAAAAGCTTGGCGAAAAGTACCGGCCGGCGCCTTTACTGGAAAAGTATGTGAAAGCGGGCAGGCTTGGGCGGAAAACAGGCAAGGGCGTATATGATTACACAACGGTTGAAGGAGAATGAAGATGAGAGACGTCGTCATCGTTGATGCGGTCAGAACACCGATTGGGCGATATAAAGGAGCGTTAAAATCAGTAAGGCCGGACGATCTGGCGGCAACCGCCATCAAGGCGTTGCTCGGCCGCCATCCCGAAGTTCCCTGGAACGAAATCGAAGAGGTCATTCTCGGAAATGCGAACGGCGCGGGCGAAGAAAACCGGAATGTCGCAAGAATGGCTGCATTGCTCGCCGGGCTTCCGGTCGAAACCGCCGGCACAACCGTTAACCGCTTATGCGGATCGGGCCTCGATGCTGTCAATATCGCAGCCAAAGCGATCATGGTTGGTGACGGGGATATTTATATTGCCGGCGGAACGGAGAGCATGACAAGGGCGCCGTTTGTCATGGCAAAGCCGGAAAACGGCTACCCGAGGGGCAATTTGGAAATGTTTGATACAACGATCGGATGGAGATTTGTCAATGAAAAATTAAAGAAAATGTACGGGACAGACAGCATGCCGGAAACGGCGGAAAATGTCGCAAAGCAATTTCATATCAGCCGGAAAGCGCAGGATGCCTTTGCTTTTACGAGCCAAATGAGGGCGAAAGCGGCCATGGAAGCAAACCGCTTTCAAGATGAAATCGTGCCTGTCGTGTATACGAATCAAAAGGGGGAATCCGTGTCTGTCACCCAGGATGAACATCCCCGCCCCGATACTACGCCGGAAAAACTAGCAAGGCTGAAACCGCTTTTTGCAGGAGGCACGGTGACGGCCGGAAATTCATCGGGCATCAATGACGGGGCGTCTGCCGTGCTATTGATGAGCGCTGAAAAAGCTGTCCAATTGGGGGTCAAACCGATGGCCCGGTTTGTCGCCAGCGCAACGGCAGGATTGGAACCAAGGATCATGGGGCTCGGCCCGGTGTACGCAACGAGAAAAGCATTAAAGCGCGCCGGATTTACTATTTCGGATATTGATCTTGTCGAGTTAAACGAAGCCTTTGCTTCCCAGTCTATTGCATGCATCCGGCAGCTGGAACTGGACAGTGAGATTGTCAATGTAAACGGAGGGGCGATTGCTTTCGGACATCCATTGGGAGCAAGCGGCGCGAGAATTTTAACAACGCTCGTCCACGAGATGCAAAAGCGAAAGGCAAAACGGGGGCTCGCTACGATGTGCATCGGGGTGGGCCAGGGGATTGCAACCGTTATCGAAAAAATTTAAAATGGGGGAAAGAGATCTTTGGCAGAGACAAGGAGTTTATAAATGGAAAAAACGTTAAATACGCGTTCGATGATTTTTACGCTTTATGGCGATTACATCCGCCATTACGGAAGCGAAATTTGGATTGGCAGTTTAATCAAATTGCTGGAAGCGTTCGGCCACCATGAGCAATCTGTCCGTGCTGCCATTTCCCGCATGAGCAAACAAGGCTGGGTGGAAAGCCGCAAAGAAGGAAACAACAGTTACTATTCTTTGACTGAACGCGGTGTAAAACGGATGAATGAGGCTGCCGGGCGGATTTTTAAACTGAACCCGGGCAAATGGGACGGCAAATGGCGGTTTTTTCTGTATACGATACCCGAAAAAAAGCGGAACATCAGGGATGAACTGAGAAAAGAACTGATGTGGAGCGGCTTCGGCCTCCTGTTAAACAGTGTCTGGCTTACGCCGAATGATTTGCTGGATGAAATGAAAGGAATCATCGACAAGTACGGGATCAATGAATATGTCAAAATCTTCACTGCCGAAAATGTATGGGGCAAATCCGATAAAGAACTTGTACAGGAATTATGGGATATTGATTATATGAACGACCGGTATGAAGATTTTATGGCCCATTACCGGGAAAAATATGAAAGCGTCAAAGAAAAGATGAAAAGAGGGGAAATGACGAATCAGGACTGCTTTGTCGAACGGACGATGCTTGTCCATAATTACCGGAAACTATTGTTTGTGGATCCCGGTTTGCCGGAAGAACTGCTGCCGGAAAAATGGAAGGGGGAGGAAGCAGCCGCGCTTTTCCGGGACTATTACCGAATCCTTGCCAAACCGGCAAATGATTTTTTCGAAGACATTTTTTCTGAAGGATACGACACTTTTCAGAAAAGCAAACATTATGATGTGTTTGACCATCCGCTTATAACTGAAAAAGCATGACGAGATCCGAGCGCAGAAAGGAGCGATCAAGTGGCAAATCCGGTAACTGAAATGTTGGGCATCAAATTTCCGGTTTTTCAAGGCGGGATGGGAAATATCAGTGATCCTGCCCTTGCTGCAAGTGTTTCCAACGCCGGCGGGCTGGGAACGATTGGCGCCGGGACGCTGCCCGTAGCGGAAATCGAAAAAAGAATGGATAAAATGCGCAGCCTGGCCGCTTCCCCCTGCTGCGTCAATATTGCCATTTCGGTTCATCCAAACGCGGACGAAGTCATCCGGTTAGCCATTGAAAAAAAGATTCCGGTTGTTTCCCTATCTGCCGGCAACCCTTCGAAATATATCCCGGTTCTGCATCAAAACGGCATAAAAGTGATTTGTGTCTCCTCCACTGTCCGCCAGGCGAAAAAAGCGGAAGCAGCGGGGGCTGATATCCTTGTATGCGAAGGATACGAAGCAGCAGGAATCAATGCTGCCAATGAAAGCACGACAATGGTGCTCGTTCCGCAGATTGTAAAAGCGGTCAACATTCCGGTTGTCGCAGCGGGAGGGATTGCGGACGGCAAAGGTTTGGCGGCGGCGCTTTCGCTCGGGGCATACGGCGTGCAAATGGGGACGAGATTCATCGCAACAAAAGAAGCGCAGTTTCACCCTGTATATAAGAAGGCTGTAATGGAAGCAACAGATGAAGCGACGATGATCATCGGCAGACGATACCAAATGGTGCGCAGAGTGTTCAAAAATGCGTACGCGGTCTATCTCCGCGAACTGGAAGAAAGCGGCGCGGATCCGGGCCGCTTTAAAGCGCTGACAAGCGAAGTCCATCATGAAAGGGGAGCGCTTCAAGGCGATATGGAGCACGGTTTTATAAACGGGGGCCAAATTGCCGGCCTTATTGAGGACTGCCCGTCTGTTGCCCAATTATTAGAAGAAATGGTAAAGGAAGCGCAGGCTGTGCTAACCAGGAGCATGGCACGGTTATAGTCCCGTATGAACGCTTTGTTCTAATTCCTCTCCTTGTGCGCTAAAATAATAAAAAAGCATTTTTCATCTTTCGCTTAAGCAGGGCATCCTGCCAACATTCCGTATCTTTTCTGACCAACAAACCGAAACGCCCGATGCGAATCCAAGGGTGGGTTTCCATGGAAATTGATGCGGTTTTTTCCGGTGGAGGCATAAAAGGCCTTGCGCTCATCGGGGCATTGGAAGTATTGGAAAAAAGGGGATTTACGTTTAAACGGCTGGCCGGCACAAGCGTCGGTTCCGTTTTTGCAGGGCTGTTGGCTGCAGGGTATACAAGCGGCGAAATGAAGCAAATGCTTGCGGAAACAGACACGGCCGCGTTCCTTGACGAGCGGAAAACGCTGCTGCCGGTGCCGTTTGCGAAATGGCTGCTGCTGTATTGGCGGCTCGGGCTGTACAGAGGCGCCGCGTTTGAGGAATGGATCGGGGAAAAACTCGCATCTAAAGGCGTGTACACGTTCAAAGATGTTCCAAAAGGCTCCCTTTATTTCACGGCATCCGATCTTACCCATAACCGGCTTGTTGTATTGCCAGATGACCTAGAGCGTTACGGGGTGCCATGGCAAACCTTTCCGGTGGCAAAGGCCATCCGGATGAGCGCGAGCATCCCGTATTTTTTCGAACCGGTACGGCTGCGCTCGCTGGAAGGCACGAGCCTTATTGCAGACGGTGGCGTTTTAAGCAATTTTCCGATGTGGCTGTTTGTCAAACCGGAAGAAAAAAAGGCGCGGCCGGTGCTCGGCATCACGCTTAGCCCAAAACAATCAGAAGAGCCAAATGCGGAGATAAAAAATGCGATCCAGCTGTTCGATGCCTTGTTCAAGACGATGAAAGACGCCCATGATGCCCGCTATATTTCAAGAAAACTGGAAAAGGACATTATTTTTATCGCTGCAGATGGCGTACCTGCCACAGATTTTCAGCTTTCCGCCGAACAAAAAGCAGCCTTAATCGAGGCGGGCCGGAAAAAAACAGAAACGTTTCTGAAAACGTGGTCCTATTAATTAAAAAAGAATCGAGCTTAGTAGACAGCTCGATTTTTCTTTTTGCCCTTTTTGCCTTCAATCACGGTTAACTGGACATTGGATTTTTTGCGCAGCGGCCGTTTTGAAAATTTAACCGTGTGGACAGTATGGACCTTCATATTCCGTTTTTTCATTCTTTTTCTGGATTTGCGGGCGGCTTTTAAAAATGCTTTTTGTTCCTGGTTGGAAACATTTGTGCTTCTCTTGAGTAAGAAACGCATGCCAGCCAAAAGCACTGCCGCAAAAATGAAGGCTATCAAAACCCTTTTTAAGAATACAACCGGCTCATGAAACAAAGAGGAACCCAGGCCAAGCAGGGCCAAAAGAAAAATGCCGGCGATGATCCATTGACGCGTCTTCAACAAAAGCCACCTCCTCATGTTTTCCTAACCATTTTTTCCATCATTCTATCAGTTTATACGGTTCCGGCCGTTTTTATTTTGAGGTTGGTACCCCGTCGCACAAACAAGCTTGTGATAGTAAATGTATTCCCATGCACTGGAAACTTCAAACGCCGTTTTTAACGGGCGGCAGAAGCCATATCACCCGATTCCAGTTCAAGCAGCGCCTGAAAGGAGGAAATCGCAACTTCAATTTGCTTGTCATCCGGCTCTTTTGTCGTTAACAGCTGAAGCCACAGGCCCGGATAGCCAAGATATTTCAGAACCGGAATATGGCGGACTTTATTGGTCAGCTGAAGAACTTCAAACGACGTGCCGAGCACGACCGGAATCAGCAAAATCCGGTCGATGATGCGAAGCCAGAGCGGATCTGTCGGGACAAGCGTATAAATCAGGACGCTCACAATCACGGTAAACAGAATAAAACTGCTGCCGCACCGGTAATGCAGCCTCGATTGCGAGCGGACGTTTTCAACGGTCAGGGCAAGCCCGTTTTCAAATGTATTGATGACTTTATGTTCAGCCCCGTGGTATTGGAATACCCGCTTGATAAACGGCGTTAAAGAAATCAAATAAATATACGAAAGCACGAGCAGCAGTTTAAACGCGCCTTCAATGAGAATTTGCGCGGTATCTCCGGAAAAAAACGGCCTTGTCAGTTCTGCCAGAAAAACGGGAATCAGCGTCATGAAAAATTTGGCAAACAAAAAGGACAAGACGCCGGCAGCAGCCACGCCGAGCACCACCGTTGTTTTTGCCGGGGCTGCTTCCTTCCTTTTTTCGTCTTCTTCCGGGTCAACATCATACCGCTCGCTTGCAAAATTCAAATGCTTTGCCCCGTTTGCGGATGATTCAATGATGGCAATGATCCCGCGCAAAAACGGGATTTTTTTTAATTTTTGAATGAACGGGCGCGTCTCTTTCGGCAGATAAAAGAAGTCGATCCGGTTGTTTTTGCGGCGGATGGCAGTGACCGAATGCCGCTTTCCGCCGAACATGACCCCTTCCACGACTGCCTGGCCGCCATAAGCTGGTTTTGTCAATTTCTTCTCCCCCAAACCTAAACTTCGAATGTTTCTTTCCCGTTTAAGACGGAATGGATTTCCGAAACGTTACTTACGCTTATTTTACTAAATCATTTTAAATACGACTAGGGGAAAGACTTATGGGAAAGATAAGAAAGAAAAGATGCGCGCCGTCCATGTGAAGGGGTGGAAAATATGGAAAATAACAGCAAAGCAATGAAAAACCAGGAGCATTCCATGACCTTTTTTCAAATGGTGCTTGTGACCGGATTTGCGGGCGGGATCATTTGGAGCCTGGTTGCCTATTTATGCTTTTCTTTTCATTTTACGGCGATTGAACCGAATGTCCTGCTTGAACCATTTACGGTAGGATCCTGGCGCAAAATGTGGATCGGAAAAACCATTTCCATACTGGTATACGGATTGTTCTCTACCGGCTGTGCCCTTGTCTATTATCTTTTCTTTAAAAAATTGAAATCGATGTGGGTGGGCGCGATCTACGGGCTTTGCCTGTGCGCGGTCGTCCTGATTGTGCTGAATCCGATTTTTCCCGGCATGAAGCCTTTTTTAAAACTCGATGCCAATACGATTATCACTTGCTGTTGCATTTACATTCTCTATGGGGTGTTTATCGGTTATTCGATTTCGTTTGAGTATGAAAGAAGCCGGGTTTTTAAGAGAAAACTGGAGAGACAGTCGAACCCGCTCCCGTAAATCGATCCGGGCGGGAGGAACGCCCAGGATTCAGGCAGATACAAGCAGGCGGAAAGTAAAAAATAGAAATTTTCTTCAATTTGTGGTAAAATGGGCACGTTAAATATGGGAAAAAGGTGCTTGAAATGAAAAAATACCTCGTATTAAACGGCCCAAATCTGAATTTGCTCGGGCAAAGGGAACCCGGCATTTACGGGAAAGATTCGCTAAAAACCTTGATGGCGCACATGGAAGCGGCGGCCCGAAAGTACGGCGTTGCCATCGGTTTTTTCCAATCCAACCATGAAGGCGCCCTGATTGACAAGCTCCATGCTGCCGGGGATGAAGGCTTTGCCGGGATTATTTTCAATCCAGGCGCGTTCACGCATTACAGCTATGCTTTGCGGGACGCGATCAGTGCCATCCGTCTACCGGTGATTGAAGTACATATTTCGAATATCCATGCTCGCGAGGAATTCCGCCACCATTCTGTAACGGCGGCTGTTGCGCGCGGGCAAATTGCGGGCCTTGGGCTGTACGGCTATGAGCTTGCCCTCATGGCTTTGCTTGAGGCAGAAAAGGGAGAGGAAGAAAGATGTTAAAACTGGAGAAATTAAGAGAAACATTTCCGCAGGCCGCTATTGACGGCTTGCTCATTACAAGTCCGTATAACCGCCGCTATATGTCCAATTTTACGGGAACGACCGGGATTGTCCTTATATCCGGGGAAGCGGCAAAATTTATTACGGATTTCCGTTATGTCGAGCAGGCATCAAAAGAGTGCGAAGGCTACGAGATCGTCCAGCATCAGGGACCGGTGGAACAGGAAGTGGCCAAACAGGTAGAAGCAATGGGAATCAAACGGCTTGGGTTTGAGCAGGACCATATGAGCTATGCGCTTTTTAAAACGTATGAAGGGCTACTCGATGCAGAACTGGTCCCGGTTTCCGGACTTGTTGAAAATTTGCGCTTGATCAAAACAGATGCGGAAATTAAGATATTAAAAGAAGCTGCGGATATTGCAGATGCTGCTTTTAAACATATCCTTGACTTCTTAAAACCGGGCGTCACGGAATTGGAAGTTTCCAATGAACTCGAATTTTTCATGAGGAAATGCGGCGCGACCGCTTCTTCATTTGATACCATCGTCGCATCCGGCCTCCGCTCTGCCATGCCGCACGGGGTGGCGACGGACAAAGTGATCGAAAAAGGCGATTTGGTCACGATGGATTACGGTGCGCTCTATAAAGGCTATTGTTCGGATATAACAAGGACGGTTGCCGTCGGGGAGCCTTCCGAGCAATTGAAGGAAATTTACAATATTGTGCTGGAATCGCAGCTGCTTGCCGTCGAAAACATTAAACCGGGCATGTCCGGTGTTGAAGCAGACGCCATTTCCCGCGATTATATTGCTCAGAAAGGTTATGGTGAAGCGTTCGGCCACTCCCTCGGGCACGGGATCGGCCTTGAAATCCACGAAGGCCCGAATCTTTCCATGCGCTCGGCTTATACTTTGGAACCGGGCATGGTTGTCACCATCGAACCGGGTATTTATGTGCCGGGTGTCGGCGGCGTCCGGATTGAAGACGATACGGTGATGACCGAAAATTCGAATGAATTGCTGACGCATTCCGCAAAAGAACTGATTATATTATAATAGTTACAGCCCTTAACAGGGGATCGAATGAACATGTAGGAGGAAAAATATGATTTCAGTAAACGATTTTCGCACCGGCTTAACGATTGAAGTGGATGGCGGCATCTGGCGCGTCCTCGATTTCCAGCATGTTAAACCGGGAAAGGGCGCCGCTTTTGTGCGCTCGAAGCTTCGCAATTTGCGTACCGGCGCCATCCAGGAAAAAACGTTCCGTGCCGGCGAAAAAGTCGAAAGGGCACAGATCGACAACCGGAGAATGCAGTATTTATATGCAAACGGCGACCAGCACGTATTTATGGATACGGAAACGTATGAACAAATCGAGCTGAGCAGCGCCCAAATTAAAGACGAGCTGCAATACTTGCTGGAAAACATGGAAGTGCAAATGATCATGTACCAAGGAGAAACGCTCGGCATTGAACTCCCGAATACGGTCACGCTGACAGTTACCCATACGGAACCGGGGGTAAAGGGCGATACGGCAACAGGCGGGTCCAAACCGGCCACGCTTGAAACCGGCCTGACGGTACAGGTGCCTTTCTTTGTAAATGAAGGCGATAAATTGATCATCAATACAACGGACGGTTCATACGTGTCCCGTGCCTGATTGCTTTGAAATAAGCTTGGCGTCCCAAACGGCGTCAAGCTTTTTTGCTTTTCCGGCAAGATAGGAAAAAATAAGTTTACATAATCATATTATAAACAACTTAAACTTTCGGAGCCTGCCACTGCTTCCTTGTCATAGTTTTCAAACCTGGCGAATAGATTGTACTATCCATGAACCAAACTGTATGTTTTGAAAGCAGGGATGAAGAATGGAAGATTTGCTGGGCATTTTGCCGAAATCCTTATCCAACCAGCTGGAAAAGTTGGGGGATATACTCGAAGATGTGGAAGAAATCCGCATCCGCGTAAACCGCCCGCTTGAAATTACTTCAAAAGGAATCCCGCATTTTTTGCGCTACATGCCAACGGAGAGCGATGCCGAGCAGCTGATCAGCCGGCTTGCGAATTTCTCCTTTTACGCCCTTGAAGAAGAGCTGAAAAAGGGATATGTCACGATCAGCGGCGGGCACCGTGTCGGATTCGCGGGGAAAGTCATTCTTGAAAATGGACAAGTAAAGGCGATCCGCTATTTTTCATCTTTTAATATCCGGATTGCCCGGGAAAAAATCGGAACTGCAGATCCTTATCTTTCTGCCCTTCACAACGGGCACTGGTTGTCCGCGATGATCATCGGGGCGCCACAGACCGGGAAAACGACATTTTTAAGGGATATCGCACGGCTGATTTCAACCGGGATCCCGGAACGCGGCATTTCGCCCGCCAAAGTGGGAATTGTCGACGAACGGTCTGAAATTGCCGGCTGCGTCCACGGCATCCCGCAACTCCATTTCGGGCCAAGGGTCGATGTGCTGGATGCCTGCCCGAAAGCGGAAGGGATGATGATGCTGATCCGGTCGATGAGCCCGGATGTCATCATCGTGGATGAGATCGGCCGCGAAGAAGATGCGGCGGCAATTATGGAGGCGGTAAATGCGGGCATTTCGCTCGTCATGACAACGCACGGGGAAAACTTCCGGGATATAAATAAGCGCCCGATTTTAAAGAAAATCCTCGAATTGTATGCGTTTGACCGTTTTCTCGAACTGTCGCGGGGGAGCCGGCCGGGAAGGGTAACAGCAGTCCGGGATGCGGAAGGGAACATCATTCGTACCGGTGAAGGTGTTTCCCGTGCTTAAACTTTTTGGAGCAGCACTGATTGTGTTCGCCACCAGTTTCATCGGCTTTGAGGCAGCGAAACGGTTAAGCGAACGCCCCCGCCAGCTAAGAATTTTTCAAAGCGCGCTTCAAGCACTGGAGGTGGAAATCATGTACGGGCATACCCCGCTGCATGAAGCGGCAAGAAAACTGTCAGACCAGCTTCCGGATCCGGCTGCCGCCTTCTTCCGTTCCTTTGCCGGCCAGTTGACAACATTGGAAACAACGGTAAAAGAAGCATGGGAAAAAAGCCTTGACGGGATTTGGGAAATGACGGCCCTGAAAGAAAATGAGTATGAAGTATTGCGGCAACTCGGGGAAAACCTGGGCAAACATGACCGCTATACCGAGCAAAAGCAGCTGCTCCTGGCCCTTTCACATTTGGAACGGGAAGAAAAAGAAGCGCACGAAAGGCAGCTCCGCTATGAAAAAATGGCAAAAAGCCTTGGCGTCCTCACGGGTTTACTGATCGCTATTTTACTGATCTGAGAGATGCACGGATCATATTGGGGGAAAAGCAATGGGCATTGATGTGGATATCATTTTTAAAATTGCCGGGGTCGGGATTGTCGTCGCATTTCTCCACACGATTCTTGACCAGGTTGGCAAAAAAGAATATGCGCAATGGGTTACGCTTCTCGGTTTTCTTTACATTTTGTTTTTAGTGGCATCCATCGTAGGGGATTTGTTTTCCAAAATCAAAACGGTCTTTCTTTTTCAGTAAGCCGGGAAAAAAGGGGGGATTTCCCATTGAAATTTTGCAAATTGCGGGTGTGGCGCTCATCACGACTTTCCTTGCGCTCATATTAAAAGAGCAGAAACCGAATTTTGCCTTTTTGCTGACGCTTTTTGCCGGCTGTTTTATCTTTCTATTTCTGGTGGACAAGATATATGAGATCATCCGCCTGCTGCAAAAAATTGCCCAAAAAGGGAATGTCGACACGATGTATATCGAAACGATCCTGAAAATTATCGGCGTCGCTTATATCGCCGATTTTGCATCCAATATTACAAAAGATGCCGGGCAGGGGGCACTTGCGGCAAAGGTGGAGCTGGCCGGCAAAATCATAATTTTAACAATGGCCATCCCCATTCTTACCGTGCTGATTGAAACGATTGTCAATCTCGTTCCGCGTGCAGGGAGTTGAGAATATGGGGCGTAAAAAAATGTGCATCGCGCTTTTCATTCTGTTTGCCTTCTGTTTCTTCGCACAGCCGGCATCCGCCGCTTCGGAAAATACGGATAAACAGGAGAACATTCCGGAAAAAATGGTCGATGAACAACTGAATCAATTGGACTTATCAGAACTGAAAAACTACTGGGATGAAATTGTCAGCAAATACGGCGGATACTTGCCGGAAAGCCAGAAAGGGAGCCTTATGGATTTTATGAAAGGCGAAAAGCATTTTTCTTTGCAAGCCTGGCTGAAAGGGCTGCTTTCGTATATTTTTCAGGAGCTGCTGATCAATGCAAAACTATTAGGCTCCCTCATCATTCTTACGATTCTGAGCATCCTGCTGGAAAACCTGCATCATTCGTTCCAGCAAGGGACGATCAGCAAAATTGCGTATGCGGTTGTTTTCATGGTGCTCGTCATTATTGCCCTGAACAGTTTTCATGTCGCCCTTCAATATGCGCTTGAGGCGATCCGGACAATGAAAGGTTTTATCCTGGCGCTGATGCCGCTCTTGCTGGCGCTGCTTTCCACATCGGGCGGTGCCGGATCGGCAGCCTTTTTTCACCCGGTCATTATTTTTCTCTCCGGCACAAGCGGCATGCTGGTCGAGATCATCGTGCTGCCGCTTCTGCTGCTTTCAACGCTCTTAGGTGTCGTCAGCACCCTCTCGGAACAGCACAAAGCAACACAGATGGCCGGTCTGTTGCGCAATCTCGGGATCGGCATACTCGGCGCTTTTATGGCTGTGTTTTTAGGCGTCTTGTCCGTTCAGGGGACGGCAACGGCGGTGATGGATGGGCTTGCGGTCAGGACCGCAAAATTTGTGACCGGCAATTTTGTCCCGGTTGTCGGGCGGATGCTGACGGATGCCGCCGATACGGTGATCAGCGCTTCCGTCCTTTTGAAAAATACGCTCGGCATTGCAGGTGTCGCCATTGTGCTGCTCATTGCGGCGTTTCCGGCTATCAAAATTTTCGCCATGTCGTTCATGTTCAAGCTCGCTTCCGCCCTTTTGCAGCCGCTCGGCGGGGGGCCGGTCATCAGCTGTCTTGATATCATCAGCAAAAACATGCTGTACGTATTTGCCGCCCTCGCGATTGTGACCATCATGTTTTTTCTCAGCATTACGATCATCGTTACGGCGGGCAATCTTACGATGATGATGCGTTAAGGGGGGAGACCTGTGGACGTTTTGACAAAATGGGTGCTGAATATCATCATTTTTATCCTTTTGGCGACCATAACGGACATGCTTCTGCCTGACTCCGGGATGCGGAAATATACAAAGCTTGTGACCGGGCTTTTGCTCATTGCCATCATCGTCACACCCGTATTCCGGCTCTTTTCCACAGATCCTGCCATATGGATAGAAAAATTCGGGGATTCCAGTACTTCAAGCCCGTCTGCGGAAGAAAATGCGCTTGAAACGAAGAAAAAAGAAATAAATGACATGCAGCAGGAATATACATTACAACAAATGGCTGTCCAACTGAAGCAGGATGTGGAAGGGGAGGTAGAGGAAGCGTTTGGAAAATCGATTTCAAAAATCACGGTCGAGTGGAAAGACGGGGCCAAAAGCGGGGATCTTACCGCTTTAAAAGCGTCAAACGTAAAAAAAATCCACGTCTATCTGGAAGCGCAAAACGAAAAAGAGACTGTTGCTGCCATTAAACCGGTTGAAATCGGGACGGATAAACAAACAGAAAAACAAAGCACACGGGAGCAGCAATCGATCATTGCCATGTTGTCAAATCGCTGGAAAATCAATAAAGAAAAAATTGATCTCCGTTTCGAAGGGGGGCTTGAAAACGAAAATGGATCGTAACCAGGGACCGTTCAAAAAACTGAAAGAAAAATGGCTGCCATCCGGCCCGCCGGATAAAAAGAAAAAGCTTGTGTTGTTAACCGTACTATTGATCTCCGGTCTCGGGATGATGTTTATCAACGACCTTTTCGGGACTTCAAGCGAAAAAAACGAAGCGCTGACTGCATCTTCACCCGTAAAAACGGCAGGCGGAAAAGGGACAGCCGCATTCGGTGCAGGCACTTCCAAAAAATCAAAATCGATCTCCACGTACGAAAACCAATATGAGAAAGAACTGAAAAGCATTCTGGAACAAATCAAGGGCGTCGGTTCCGTAAACGTCCAAGTGAATGTGGCCACATCAGAAAGCAAAGTGTACGAAAAAAACGCCACCATCCGGAATGAAACGACAACCGAAACAGATAAAAACGGCGGGGAACGGAAAATTGACAGCATTTCAAAAGATGATAAAGTCGTCATCGTCCAAAACGGGGACAAGGAAGTGCCGCTTGTAACGGAAACCAGGAAGCCGGAGATCACAGGGGTGTTAGTCGTTTGCGAGGGTGGCGGCGACGTCTCCATCCAAAAATCGGTAAAAGAAGCTGTTGCAAGCGCCCTTGATATCGCAAGTTACCGTGTTTCCGTCATGCCAAAAAAAGAATGAGGAGGAATGGGTATGCTTTTGAAAAAACAAACGGTCTGGCTGTTGACCATGTTAAGCCTTGTTGTGGTTTTGTCCGTGTACTATGTGACGGCGGAACCAAAAACGACGAATCAGGTTACCCGGCAAGAAAAAGAAAAGGAATCTGCGGCAACGAAGGAAAAGGCTTCCGGTTCGCAAAAAATCAAATTGACAACAAAGTCTGCCAGTGATGAAGTGTTTGAGACGCTCCGCCTTGAGCGGCAGGATGAAATGAGCAAAAAGCAGGAAGAACTGACCAATAAACTCGCATCGACCGACCTGACGCCGGATGAAAAAAGCAAGGCAATGGATGAAATGAAAAAATTAACGGAGACGGCGAATAAAGAACAGGTTTTAGAAAGCCTGATCAAAGCAAAAGGATATGAGGATGCGCTCGTTCAGGCAGACGGCGATGAAGTGGTCGTGACCGTCAAATCGAAAAAGCACGATAAAGCGGCTGCAAATGAAATCGTCAAGCTTGTGAACCAGGAATTGGGCAATACGCCAAAACTGGCCGTGGAATTCCAGACAAATTAAGGAAAGCCAGAATAGGGGGCGGTTACAGCCCTTTTTTCTGTGCGGAAAACAAGGGAGATTGCTTTTTTGCCGGGCTTTTTTTCTATATTTAAAAAATGATTGAAAAATGATTGAAAAATAGATTTGCGCGTGATTTTAAATTTCCGTAAAACGCTTCCTCCTTTTTGCGCCAAGCGGGGAAGGGCATTTTTGCAATGTGCCGGGAATCCGTTTTTTATACAAATGATTGAATTTTCGCCTCCGGTTATCGTATGATATGGATAGTTATTTATTCATAAATTGTTAACAATTTTAGAAGCTGAAAAAACGAAGGAGTGTCATATATGCTGAAAGTAGAGGAAATCCAGGCTTTGATCGAGCTTGTGGACCGTTCAAACCTCGATGAATTTGAATTTGAAAACGACGGGACCGTCATCAAAATGAAGAAAAACACCGGCGTCCAAGTCATTGAACGCCCGGTGCGTGAAGTGGCTCAGGTTTCCGCACCCCCGCAAATGCCTGCGCAGCCCCGCCAGCTTGCAGAAAACCCGCAGCCTGAAGCTCCGGCGCAAGCAGCCGACGAAAATCTGCATAAAATCGTGTCGCCGATGGTCGGCACCTTTTACCAGGCGGGTTCCCCGGAAGAAGAACCGTATGTGCAAATCGGCTCCAAAGTCAGCCCGAATACGGTTGTATGCATGATTGAAGCGATGAAGCTGTTTAACGAAATCGAAGCGGAAGTGGAAGGGAAAATTGTAGATATCCTCGTCAAAGACGGGCAGCTTGTTGAATTTGGCCAGCCGTTATTTTTGGTAAAGACAAAGTAAGGAGCGGACTTTCATGATTAAAAAAGTTTTGATTGCAAACCGGGGCGAAATTGCGGTCCGGATTATCCGTGCCTGCCGCGACCTCGGGATCGAAGCCGTTGCCGTTTATTCGGAAGCGGACAAAAATGCGCTGCATGTCCAGCTTGCCGATGAAGCGTACTGCATCGGCCCGAAAGCATCGAAAGACAGTTATTTAAATTTTGCCAACATCATCAGCGCAGCAACTTTGACAGGCTGTGACGCGATCCATCCCGGTTACGGATTCCTTGCCGAAAATGCCGATTTTGCCGAGCTTTGCCGCGAATGCAATATTGAGTTTATCGGGCCAAGCCCGGAAGCCATTGCGAAAATGGGCGCGAAAGATGTGGCACGCGAAACCATGAAAAAAGCGGGCGTGCCGATTGTCCCGGGTTCGGACGGGCTTGTAAAAGATGCAGAAGAAGCAAAAGTAGTCGCACAAAGAATCGGCTATCCGGTGATTATTAAGGCAACGGCCGGCGGCGGCGGCAAAGGGATCCGCGTGGCCTTGAATGAAGAAGAGCTTGTAAAAGGCATCCACATCACCCAGCAGGAAGCCGCGACTGCTTTCGGCAACCCGGGTGTTTACCTTGAAAAATATATTGAAGACTTCCGCCATGTTGAAATCCAGGTCATGGCTGACAAATTCGGCAATGTGATCCACCTGGGCGAACGGGATTGCACCATCCAGCGGCGGCTGCAAAAACTGCTTGAAGAATCCCCGTCCCCGGCGCTATCGAGCGAAATGCGCGAAGAAATGGGGCAGGCTGCCGTGAAAGCGGCAAAAGCTGTTGACTATACGGGGGCCGGCACAATCGAGTTTATTTTCGACCACCGCAACCAGAAGTTTTACTTTATGGAAATGAATACCCGCATCCAGGTGGAACACCCGGTTACAGAAATGGTCACCGGCGTGGATCTCGTCAAAGAACAGATCCTTGTGGCATCCGGTGAACCGTTATCCTTAAAGCAGGATGAGGTCACATGGAACGGCTGGGCAATCGAATGCCGAATCAATGCCGAAAATCCTGAAAAGAATTTTATGCCGTCTGCGGGCAAAATTAATTTTTATCTGCCGCCGGGCGGGATCGGCATCCGCGTGGAATCGGCCGTATACCCGGGTTACAGCATTCCGCCGTATTATGATTCCATGATTGCCAAGCTCATTGCCTACGGGGCGACGCGCGATGAGGCGATTGCCCGCATGAGGCGCGCGCTCAGCGAATTTGCCGTGGAAGGTGTCCACACAACGATTCCGTTCCATCAGCGCCTCCTCGAACATGAAGTTTTTGTCGAAGGGGATTTCAACACGAAATTTCTTGAAAAATATGATGTAATGAAATAACGTGTAAATAGAGGAGGTGTTGAAGATGGCAGAAGACAACCAAATGTTGGAGATGCATCATGATGAAGACGGCCTGGGCAAAGTGGAAATTGCCCCTGAAGTGATTGAAGTCATTGCGGGCATTGCCGCTTCCGAAGTCGAAGGGGTTGCCCAAATGCGCGGCAATTTCGCAAGCGGCGTCGTGGAACGCCTCGGCAGGAAAAACCACGGGAAAGGCGTAAAAGTGGAACTGAATGATGACGGCATTAAAGTCGATGTCTATTGCACCATGAATTTTGGCGTTTCGATTCCGGCGGTTGCCCAGGAAGTCCAGGATAATATCCGTCAGGCTTTGCTCAATATGACCGCCCTGGAAGCGTCGGAAGTGAATATCCATATTGTCGGCATTCAATTTGATACGCAGAAAGCGGAGCCTGAATTTCAGGCGGAAGAGTAAGAGAAAAAGGGTCCGGGCAAAGCGTCCTGGCCTTTTTTTGGTCCTGCCTTTCTGTTACAATAAAAGCATGCGAATTTGAGCTTTTTAAAGGAGTTACTGCCGAATGATGAAAAGAAGAACCGCCCGCGAAAAAGCGCTTCAGGCTTTATTCCAGATGGATATGAATGAAGCGAGCCCGGAGGATGCGATCCGGAATGCGCTGGACGGGCAGGAAAGTGATGATTATCTGGAGAAATTGGTAAACGGAACGGCTACACACCTCGCGGAAATCGACGCCGTAATCAGCCGGCATCTTGAAAATTGGACGCTTGACAGGCTTGCAAAAGTGGACCTCAATATTTTGCGCCTTGCCGCTTACGAACTGATGTACGCGGAGGATGTGCCCGCCAATGTGGCGATCAACGAAGCGCTCGAGATTGCCAAACGGTTTGCAGATGAAAAATCCGCCAAATTTATTAACGGCGTTTTGAACCAAATGAAAGACTCGATTGAATCTGAATAACGGGGGATGGATAATGGGAGCGGAAATCATTGACGGAAAACAACTGGCCGAAGCACTCAGAAAAGAGATAAAGGCGGAAGTGGAGCAGCTAACGCAACAGGGGATTACCCCGGGGCTTGCCGTCATATTAGTCGGGAACGATCCGGCTTCACGTACATACGTCAAAAACAAAGAAAAAGCGTGCCGCGCGCTCGGGATGAAATCCGTTTTAATCGAGCTTCCCGGGGACGTGCCGGAACAGGCATTGCTCGGACATATTGCAACCTTAAATGAAGATCCTGACATTCACGGCATTCTCGTCCAGCTTCCTTTGCCGCCCCATATCAATGCGCAAAAGATCGTGGAAGCGATCAGCCCAGAGAAAGATGTGGACGGTTTCCATCCGGTAAATATCGGAAGGATGATGACGGGCCAGGACGCTTTTTTGCCTTGCACCCCCCACGGGATTTTAAAGATGGTGAAGTCAAAGGACATCCGGATCGAAGGGAAACATGTTGTCGTGATCGGCCGCAGCAATATTGTCGGCAAACCATGCGGCCAGCTGTTCCTCAATGAAAATGCGACCGTCACATACTGCCATTCCAAAACGGCGGATTTAAAATCTTTCACCCGCCAGGCGGATATTTTGGTCAGCGCTGTCGGCAAAGCGAAATTCATCAAAGCGGATTTTGTCAAAGCGGGTGCTGTCGTTATTGATGTCGGGATGAACCGTGACGAGTCCGGGAAGCTGTGCGGGGATGTGGACTTTGATGAAGTAAAGGAAAAAGCTTCCTATATTACCCCTGTCCCGGGCGGCGTAGGGCCAATGACGATTACCATGCTGCTTTCCAATACAGTAAAAGCCGCAAAACGCTTGCGCCGTTAAACAGGCTGCCCTGCCGCTATGGCATTTTTTCTGGAAAACCGCTTTTCGTCCGGAAGTGTGCCGGGAGACATTTGTGCTGGGAGCGGGCGGCATTAAAAGAAAGCTGACTTCCGGCGGGAAGGCAGCTTTCTTCATGCATGAGAAAGGTGGTGGAAAGCGATGCAATATTTATCCGTACACACGCTGACAAAATATATCAAACGGAAATTTGACGCGGACCCTTATTTAAACGATATCCATGTAAAAGGGGAAATTTCCAATTTCAAACGGCATTCAAGCGGCCATATGTACTTTACATTAAAAGATGAAAAAGCGAGACTGCTTTCGGTCATGTTTGCTTCTGCAAACCGGACGTTGAAGTTTATGCCGGAAAACGGTATGAAAGTGCTCGTTACGGGTTCCGTATCTGTTTATGAAGCAGGCGGCAGTTACCAGCTGTATGTGAAAAGCATGCAGCCTGACGGAATCGGCGCACTTTATCTTGCTTTTGAACAGCTAAAAGAAAAACTGGAGAAAGAGGGCCTGTTTCAAAACCGCCGGCCCATCCCGGCTTATCCGAAAGTGATCGGGGTGATCACATCGCCGACAGGGGCTGCTGTCCGCGATATCATCACCACCATCAGGAGAAGATATCCGGTTGCTGAAATCATTTTACATCCGGCCCTTGTCCAAGGGGAAAATGCAGCCCCTTCGATTGTAAAGGCAATTGAACAGGCAAACCGGATCGGCAAAGCGGATGTGCTGATCGTCGGAAGGGGCGGCGGTTCCATCGAAGAGCTGTGGGCTTTTAATGAAGAAATAACGGCCCGGGCGATCTTTGCGTCAAATATTCCGGTGATTTCTGCTGTCGGCCATGAGACGGATTTTACGATCGCCGATTTTGCGGCAGACTTACGGGCACCGACGCCGACTGCTGCAGCTGAACTTGCTGTTCCCCATATTGATGACGTACGGGAAAAAATCTTGCATTTAAAGACGCGGCTTATACGAAACATGCGGGAGAAAGTACGCTATGAAAAAAGCCGGCTTGCTTACCTTGAACGGTCGCCCGTTTTGACAAATCCTTACCGGCTCATCCGCCAGCAAATCGAGCAGGCTGATCGCCTTACAGATCGCCTGCACAGGGAAGCGGGGCGCTTAATCGGTACAGCGGAGGAACAAACCCGCAATCTGCACGGCCGGCTTTTGCGCAACCGTCCTGAACAGAAACTGCTGCAGGCGCGGCGGAATTTCACGAGCCTTGAAGCAAACCTCGTGAAGCAAATGCAAGCGGTCTTGCGGGAGAAGCAGCATCGTTTTGCCAAAAATATTTCCGCCCTTGAAGCGCTGAGCCCGTTGAAAGTAATGGAAAGGGGCTACAGTCTGGCTATGGCGGAAGACGGAACGATCCTGAAAAAAACAAGCCAGGCCAAAACGGGTGAAACGATCCGGGTCCGGTTGACGGACGGCGGCCTTTTGTGCACGGTAGATAAAATTGAAAGGGGGAAAAAAGATGGCCGATTCATTAACTTTTGAAGAAGCGATGGTGCAACTGGAAGACATTGTGCGGAAACTGGAAGAAGGGGATGTGCCCCTCGAAGAAGCCATTTCCATTTACAAACAGGGAATGGAGCTGTCCAAATTACTCCACGGAAAACTGAAAAATGTAGAGGAACAGCTGGCAAAAATCATGTCGGAGGATGGCGAAGAGCAGGATTTTGAGATCCGGGAGGAGGAATAACCGTGCAGAAGCCTGCGTATGATGTGAAAGAAATTGAAAAACACCTGGCACAATATATCGCGGATCTTCGTGCGCCTGCTGTATTAAAAGACGCGATGCATTATTCCCTCCAGGCCGGGGGGAAAAGGATCCGCCCCCTTCTTTTGTTGTCAACCGTATCCGCGCTCGGTAAACCGGCTGGTCGGGGCATGCAGACCGCGTGTGCAGTCGAGATGCTCCACACTTATTCTTTGATCCATGATGACCTCCCGGCAATGGACGATGATGATTTGCGGAGAGGAAAGCCGACCAACCATAAAGTATTTGGCGAAGCGGTGGCGATTCTTGCCGGCGACGGCCTTTTGACGCACAGTTTCGGACTGATTGCCGAAGATCCGGGGTTGGATGACGCTTTGAAGGTAAAACTGATTGCGCTCCTTGCAAAATCTGCGGGTCCGGAAGGCATGGTCGCCGGGCAGGTGGCGGATATGGAAGGCGAAAATAAAACACTGACCCTCGAGGAACTACAATATATCCATGCCCACAAAACCGGCAAACTGCTTCGTTTCAGCGTGCTTGCCGGCGCGATGATTGGCGGCGCGTCAACAGAGCAGCTGGAAAAATTCGGGCAATTTGCCGATCATCTCGGCCTCGCTTTTCAAATCCGGGATGACATATTGGATATCGAGGGGGAACAGGAAAAAATCGGCAAGCGGGTCGGCAGCGATGAATCCCGCCATAAAAGTACATATCCGGCTCTTTTAACGCTTGAGGGTGCCAAACAAGAACTCAGGCGCCATACTCGCCTTGCAAAGCAGTGCCTCGCTGAAACCGGCGCTGAAACCGGCGCCTTAATGGAACTGACGGGGATGATCGAAACGCGGGACCATTAACGGCCGTTCATTTGGCGCAAACCGAACGGCCGGAACAGCAAAACCGGCGGCGTTTGTTTAAATGAGGTATTTCTTGTCTAAACGCGTTGATTGTTTATAATAGATGTAAGTGATGCCGTATATTGATGAGGAAAGCGAGTGATCCGCATTGGATCTTGAATCGATCAAGGACCCGTCCTTTTTGAAACAAATGGACATCCCCGCTTTGAAACAACTGAGCGCGGAAATCCGCCGCTTTTTGATTGAAACATTGTCGAAGACCGGCGGGCATATCGGGCCGAATCTTGGTGTCGTGGAATTGACGCTTGCCCTGCATAAATGCTTTGACAGCCCGAATGATAAAATTCTTTGGGACGTGGGACACCAGTCATATGTGCATAAAATTTTAACCGGCCGGGCTGGAGAGTTCGGCTCACTGCGCCAATACCACGGGCTTTCAGGGTTTCCGAAACGGAATGAAAGCATTCATGATGTCTGGGAAACCGGGCACAGTTCCACTTCCTTGTCCGCCGCGATGGGCATGGCGGTCGCCCGCGATTTAAAAGGAGAAAAATCGTATATTGTCCCGGTGATCGGAGACGGCGCGCTGACCGGCGGCATGGCATTTGAAGCGCTCAACCATATCGGCCATGAAAAACGGGATATCATCGTTGTGCTGAATGACAATGAGATGTCGATTGCCCCGAACGTCGGCGCGCTTCACCAGGTGCTCGGCAAACTGCGAACGGCGAATAAATACCGGCGCGCAAAAGATGAACTGGAATTCCTGCTGAAAAAAATTCCGGCTGTCGGCGGAAAGCTTGCGGCCACTGCAGAACGGCTGAAAGACTCATTGAAATATTTGCTTGTCTCCGGGATTTTTTTTGAAGAACTCGGTTTCACTTATTTAGGCCCTGTTGACGGCCATCATTTTGATGCATTGCTCGAAAATATTCAGTATGCCAAAAAGACGAAAGGCCCGGTTCTTTTGCATGTCGTTACCAAAAAAGGAAAAGGATATGAACCGGCCGAAAACGATACGAAAGGCGCCTGGCACGGCACCGGGCAGTATAAAATTGAAACCGGCGATTTTATCAAACCGGCGGATGCCCCTCCTGCCTGGAGCAAACTTGTTAGCGATACCGTCCTCAGCCTTGCAAAGGAAGATGCGCGCATTGTCGCGATTACGCCGGCAATGACAGTTGGTTCGAAGCTGGAACGGTTCCAGCAGGAGCTTCCGGAAAGGGTATATGATGTCGGGATTGCCGAGCAGCATGCCGCCACTTTTGCTGCAGGGCTTGCCACCCAGGGCATGAAACCGTTTTTGGCCATTTATTCGACATTCCTGCAGCGGGCGTATGACCAGGTTGTCCACGACATTTGCCGGCAAAACTTAAATGTTTTCATCGGGATCGACAGGGCGGGCCTTGTCGGCGCGGACGGCGAAACCCATCAGGGCGTATTTGATATTGCTTTTTTACGCAGCCTGCCCAATATGGTGTTAATGATGCCAAAAGACGAAAATGAAGGCCAGCATATGGTATACACGGCTTTAAAATATGACGGCGGGCCGATCGCGATGCGGTTTCCGCGCGGCAATGGCCTCGGCGTAGCGCTTGATGAAGAATTAAAAGAAATCCCGCTTGGCACCTGGGAAGTCTTGAAAGAAGGAAATGACGTGTGCATCCTTACCTTTGGGACGACGATTCCGATGGCCATGGAAGCAGCGAAATTTTTGCAAAAGCAAGGGATATCGGTTAAAGTGGTCAATGCGCGCTTTATCAAACCGCTTGATGAAGCAATGCTCGAAGCCGTTTTCCGCACCGGAATGCCGGTATTAACCGTGGAAGAGGCCGTGCTTGCAGGCGGGTTTGGCAGCGCAGTGTTGGAATTTGCGGGTGATCGTGGCTTCTCTGATCGGATCATTCGCCGTATTGGCATTCCCGACCGCTTTGTCGAGCACGGCAGCGTAAAAGAATTATGGCAGGAAATCGGGCTGACAAAGGACCGGCTGATCCGGGAAGTCCGGCAGATATTGCCTCAAAAACAGCAAAGAAAGGCTTCATTTTAAATGAAAAAAGAACGGGTGGACGTTCTCCTCGTAGAACGCGGATTAATCGAAACAAGAGAAAAAGCAAAAAGGGCGGTCATGGCGGGGCTTGTCTTTTCAAATGAGACCCGCCTTGATAAACCGGGTGAAAAAATTGCTGCTGATGCCCCGCTCATCGTAAAAGGGGATCCCCTTCCGTACGTTTCCCGGGGCGGACTGAAACTGGAAAAAGCGTTGAAAGTATTTGGACTTAATGTAAAAGACAAAATTGTTCTCGATATTGGCGCTTCGACCGGTGGATTTACCGACTGTGCCCTCCAGCACGGTGCCAAAATGTCTTATGCCCTCGATGTCGGTTATAACCAGCTTGCATGGAAGCTGCGCCAGGACGAGCGGGTTGTTGTTATGGAAAGGACAAATTTCCGCTATGTTACCCCGCAGGATTTCACAAAGGGCATTCCGGAATTTGCCTCGATTGACGTGTCCTTTATTTCCCTGTCCTTGATCCTCCCGGTATTAAAAACGCTCCTTGCACCTTTAAGCGATGTGGTCGCCCTGATTAAGCCGCAGTTTGAAGCGGGGCGCGAGCAGGTGGGCAAAAAGGGGATTGTAAAAGATAAAAATGTCCATCGCGAAGTGATCGAAAAAATCATCCAGCTTGCCTTGCGTGAAAACTTTTCGGTGGAAAACCTCTCCTTCTCGCCGATTACAGGCGGGGAAGGAAATATTGAATTTTTAATCCACCTCGTAAAGCCCGCCAGCGAAACAGAAGGCGGCGCCAACCGGTTGCGCGTAACCGTAAATGACGTGGTGGAAGAAGCCCATGCCACGCTCAGGAAGGGATAGACAAAGATTTGGCAGCCTATTGGATAACCGGTAGGCTGTTTTATAATAAAGGCGTTTCGCACCCGGAAAAAAGCCCGTTTACGGATAAAAGCTGCTTGTACATTTGACCGTAAATGCGCTAACATACAAGTAGATGCATATTTACAAAAGAGCATCCTTGAGGTGAGGATATGAATAAAGGACAGCGCTTGATCAAAATCAGGGAAATGATTACCAATTATGATATCGAAACACAGGACGAGCTTGTCGAGCATTTGCGGAATGCCGGCTTTAATGTGACACAGGCCACCATTTCAAGGGATATAAAAGAACTTCATCTTGTCAAAGTGCCGCTCAATAACGGCAGGTACAAATACAGCCTGCCTGCCGACCAGCGCTTTAACCCGATGCAGAAACTGAAACGGGCGCTGACGGATGCGTTCGTCAGCATTGATACAGCCGGGCACCTGATCGTGTTGAAAACGTTGCCCGGCAACGCGCATGCAATCGGCGCTTTGATTGATATTCTGGATTGGGAAGAAATTATCGGCACCTTGTGCGGGGATGATACATGTTTGATCATTTGCAAAAATCACGATGAGACCGAAACGGTTTCGCAACGTTTTTTGGACTTGCTGTAGAAAGTGGTGATGTTTGATTGCTGCAGGAATTATCGATTAAAAATTTTGCCATTATTGATGCGCTAACCCTCTCATTTGAAGCCGGGCTGACTGTCCTGACAGGGGAGACCGGTGCCGGCAAATCGATTATTATCGATGCGATCCAGCTTTTAACAGGCGGGAGAGGGTCATCGGAGTTTGTCCGGCACGGGGAAAACCGTGCTGAGATTGAGGGTTTATTTCTGGTCGAAGACGGCCATCCGTGTATGGAGCGCGCCCGCGAATTCGGCATTGAGATTGAGGAAGGCATGGTGATTTTGCGGCGCGATATATCGAAAACAGGGAAAAGCGTCTGCCGCATCAACGGAAAACTTGTGACGATTTCGGTGCTGCGCGAAATCGGGTCGACTTTAATTGATATCCACAGCCAGCACGAAACGCAGGAACTGCTGAACGAAACGTACCATCTGCCGCTGCTTGACCAGTACGGGCAAAGCGAGATCGAAACGGCCCTCCTTGATTACGAAAAATTATATAAAAAATACGAAGCCGTTTACGGGCGGTTAAAAAGAATGAATGAAAACGACCAGCAGCTTGCCCAGCGCCTTGACCTCATCCAGTTCCAGCATGAGGAAATCCAAAACGCAGGGCTGAGGCTGCATGAAGACGAGGAATTAGCGGAAGAAAAACGAAAACTCGTCAATTTTGAACGGCTGTTTGAATCATTGAACACGGGGTATGAAGCGCTTGCCGGGGAACAGCACGGCCTCGACTGGCTCAGCCTTGCCATGAGCCATCTTGAAACCGCGGCCGAAGTGGATGGCGGGCTCTCTGACATTTTGGAATCCGTCCAAAGTTGTTTTTATACGCTCGAAGACATGTCCCGCTCGATCCGTTCCCGGCTTGACGGGCTTGAATTTGACCCGGAACGGCTTAACGTGATTGAAGCGCGGCTGAATGAGATTAACCAGTTAAAACGAAAATACGGCAGCACGATCGAAGAAATTCTGGAATACGGGTCCAAAATTGAAGAAGAAATTGAATCGATCGTAAACCGCGACCATCATGTAGAGCTTTTGCAAAAAGAACTGCAGACGGTAAAACGCGATCTTTATTTGGAAGCCAAGCAGCTCAGCGATTTGCGCAAAAAATGGGCGGGAAAGCTGACTGAAAATATCCATTCCGAATTAAAGCAG
Organism: Weizmannia sp. CD-2023; assembly: GCF_036225245.1. Taxonomy (NCBI): domain Bacteria; kingdom Bacillati; phylum Bacillota; class Bacilli; order Caryophanales; family Bacillaceae; genus Heyndrickxia; species Weizmannia sp. CD-2023. The sequence goes on along the minus strand of NZ_JARTJQ010000096.1, from coordinate 23,225 downwards.
CTGTATATGGATAAAACAAAGTTTGAAGTCCGTTTTCTTGCCACTGCTGATGATTATTATGAGGCGGATGACATTCCGTTCCGGCGCGACGGGCTCGATCAGGTTGAATTTTACATTTCCACCAACCCGGGCGAACCGCTAAAACCGCTCGCAAAAACTGCTTCAGGCGGGGAATTGTCGCGGATTATGCTGGCATTAAAAACGATTTTTTCCCGGCACCAGGGGATCACTTCCGTCATTTTCGACGAAGTGGATACCGGCGTAAGCGGCCGCGTAGCACAGGCGATTGCGGAAAAAATTTACCATATCTCGGTCCATTCGCAAGTCCTTTGCATTACCCATCTGCCGCAGGTTGCCGCCATGGCGGACACGCATCTGCTGATCATGAAAGAAACCGAAAAGGGGAGAACGCGGACAAAAGTCAAGCCTTTGGGGCAGGAAGAAAAAATTAAAGAAATCGGCCGCATGATTTCAGGCGTCGAAATGACAGAGCTGACAAGACAGCATGCGAAAGAGCTTCTCGAACTGGCCGAAGCGATAAAATAAGGGTCCGGTCCGCCTATTTGGAAAAATGGTGGAGCCGGACCCTTTCTATCCAGATTGGGCAGCATTTTTCCCGCAGGCGCTGTTATATTTAAAACGCTTCAAGGCTAAATTAAAATCATAGCCAAAACAAACAAAGGCTAAACAACAGGGTGAACCGGAAGCGAGGAGAGTGGAATGTTTGAACTTTGAAAAAATAAGGAAGCTGACAGGCGGATTTCTCCTTGTTTCACTTTTATTATGCGTTTTTTCGCAGCCTTTTCAACAATATCTTCACTTTCCGAAGCAAGTTCGCTTACTGGAAGGCCAGCAAATCGAGTTTTCTAAATCCGCTGCTGCCGCCGTAATGGCAAGCGGAAACAGCGCGGAAATTCATGCGCATCAACATACGGTTTCTATAAAAGGGAAGTCAGCCGGCAAAGAAGAAATGTTTCTTGAACTGGCAGGCATCCCGGTCAAAAAGACGGAAGTAGAAGTGCATCCAAATATTAAGATGATTCCCGGCGGCCAGTCGATCGGCGTAAAGCTGAATACGCTCGGCGTCCTTATCGTCGGCCATCACCTTGTGCAGACGGACAAAGGGAAGTTTTCTCCCGGTGAACAGGCCGGAATCGAAGTTGGGGACATGATCCTTGAATTGAACGGGAAAAAAATCGAAAATATGTCCGATATTGCACCGATTGTCCAGCAGGCAGGGGAAAAAGGAAACCCGCTGGATGCCGTCATTAAAAGGGATGGACAAACCATCCGGAAAACGATAAAGCCGTTAAAAGATAAAAACGGGCAGTCGTATAAACTCGGGCTTTATATACGGGATTCGGCTGCGGGAATCGGCACGATGACGTTTATCGATCCGAAAACGAAAAAATATGGCGCCCTCGGACATGTCATATCCGACATGGATACAAAAAAACCGATCGTCGTCGAAAAAGGCAGGATTGTCAATTCAGTCGTAACGTCGATTGAAAAAGGCAAAAACGGAAGCCCGGGAGAAAAATTGGCGCGTTTTACCGAAGAAGGTCAAATCGGCAATATAACGAAAAACAGCCCGTTCGGCATTTTTGGACAGCTGGATCCGGACGCAAAAGACAGCACATACGCAAAACCGATGCCGATCGCACTGTCAGACCAGGTAAAGACAGGTCCGGCAAAAATTTTAACGGTTGTGGACGGGAAAAAAGTGGAAGCCTATTCGATTAAAATTGTCAGCACCATTCCGCAAAAATTTCCGGCAACAAAAGGGATGGTCATCAAAATTACCGACCCGGAATTGCTGAAAAAAACGGGCGGCATTGTCCAGGGAATGAGCGGGAGCCCGATCATCCAGAACGGGCGGCTTGTCGGTGCAGTAACGCATGTGTTTGTCAACGACCCGACATCCGGATACGGCGTCCATATCGAATGGATGCTCCATGAGGCAGGCATTTACGGAGGGGGCAGGTCCCCTTCCGCTTTTAAAGAATAATGCACTTATCTATCATTATAATGCGTGAGGACGTTTTGTCCGGGCGATTTACGGCATCCCGGTTTTCAACAAAAAATAATAAATAAAAAAGCAGGAAATTTTCCGCCATTGTCGAAACTTATTCTTGTACAGAGATATGGCTATTTTTTTGAGGAGGACAGTGGCAGTGAAAAAAATCAGAGTGTTTATTGTAGACGACAACCGTGAACTTGTTCGATTGTTAGAAGATTATATATCCCAGCAGGAAGACATGGAAATTTGCGGAACGGCCTACAGCGGGACGGAATGCCTTGAACGGTTAAAAGAGGCGGACCCCGATATTTTGCTTTTGGATATTATTATGCCACATCTGGACGGGCTCGGCGTGCTCGAGAAACTGAAAGAATCGGCTTATTCCCGGATGCCGAACGTCATCATGCTGACGGCTTTCGGCCAGGAAGATGTGACGAAAAAAGCGGTGGAACTGGGCGCATCCTATTTTGTGCTGAAACCGTTTGATATGGACATGCTTGTTTCGCAAATCCGGCAGACAAGCAAAAAAGGCTCCGTGCTGAAATCATCGCCCGGCATGGCAGCTTCCAAACCGGAATCAAAGCCTGTCAATCTCGATGCAAGCATTACGAGCATTATCCATGAAATCGGCGTGCCGGCCCATATTAAAGGCTATATGTATTTACGCGAAGCGATTGCAATGGTGTACAATGATATTGAATTGCTCGGCTCGATTACAAAAGTGTTATACCCCGAAATTGCAAAGAAATACAATACCACTGCCAGCCGTGTTGAGCGCGCCATCCGCCATGCGATAGAAGTGGCATGGAGCAGGGGAAATATCGAATCCATTTCCACCTTATTCGGTTATACGGTTTCCATGACCAAAGCAAAGCCGACAAACTCCGAGTTCATTGCCATGGTCGCTGATAAACTCCGCCTCGAACACAAAGCTTCCTGAAAGGGAAAGGGGCCGGTGCAGTGAGTTGTACCGGCCGGATCCCGTGCGCAAAAGGTTACGCTTTTCTTGTTCGGGGAATATATAATGATGAACGAAATAAACAAAGGATGTGTATCGAGTGACGTTTATTTTTGCCCACCGGGGATCGGCAGGCACACGTCCGGAGAACACAATGGAAGCTTTTTTTGAAGCGGAAAAGGCCGGAGCGGACGGGATTGAACTGGATATTCAGTTGTCAAAAGACGGCGAACTGGTCGTCATTCATGATGAAACGGTCAATCGCACGACAAAAGGCAAAGGGTATGTGAAAGATTTAACGTTTGCTGAACTGCAGTCGCTGGATGTGATTGACCGGTTCGAAACCGGCAAGCCGCTAAGCATCCCGGCACTTGAAGAAGTTTTTGAATGGCTCGCCCAAAACCAGCTTCTCTGCAATATTGAACTGAAGACGGCAAAAGTGGATTATCCGCTGATCGAGGAAAAAGCTGTTTCGTTAATCCGGGCATACCATTTGGAAGAAAGGGTCATTTTTTCTTCCTTTAACCACTATTCCATCATTCAATGCCACCGTCTGGCACCTGAAGTGGAGATTGCCCCGCTGTATTCGGAGGTGATGTTTATGCCATGGGTCTACGCGAAATCGATCCGGGCAAAAGCGATCCATCCGCGTCTTTTGACAACGGCCGACTGGATCATCCGCGCCACCATGAACCACGGTATTGCAGTCAGGCCGTATACAGTGAATAAAGCGAAAGATATGAGAAGGCTGTTTAAAATCGGTTGCACGGCAATCATCACGGATTTCCCGGAAATCGCGGTACAGGAAAGAAAAGCAGAACGGGAAAAAGCATCCGGGCAATAGCCGGATGCTTTATTTTGATGGTTTGCTGAAACGTTTCTGTACCTTTTGGCGCTTTCTGTCTCGGTGCAGAATAAATCCGGCGGTAAAGGCAATGCCGCCGGCAGAGAACAAAAGCCCGGCCAGAAACTGGAGCGTCAGCGAGGAAAACGGGCGGTCCGGAATCCCGAAAACCATATCCCGCATCCATTTGATCCCGTAAGCGGCGGCGATGACCGGCACCGCCAATACAAAAAGTGCCACCAGCCTGCCCATTCCGGCCCCCCTTTAAACCGTTTCCACCATTATAACACCCGGGATTGGACGCAGGCAATGCAGCCCATTGTAAATGTAAGCCCTTTCAAATAAAATAAAATAGCGGAGATCAGCACGAAAAGGGGGAGCAGCGATGCAAAATGTTTTAATCGTTGGCGGGGGGAAAGGCGGAAAAGCGATTTTAAAAATATTGTCCGAGAGCGCACGGTTCCGTGTGGCCGGCATCGTTGATATCAATCCGCAGGCGGAGGGGATCCGGCTTGCCAAAAACATGGGCGTTCAAACCGGAAACAACTGGCACGTTTTTTCAGGCCCCCATGTCGATATTATCATTGAGGTAACCGGGGATGAGCAAGTTTTTCATGAAATCGTTGCAGCGTGCACGGGCCGGATTGTTATTCCCGGCAGTGTCGCCTATTTGATTGCGAAATTGCTGGAGGAAAAAGAAGCCTTAATCCGAAAGCTGGAAAGCGAAACAAAAAAACATGCGCTCATTCTTCAGTCGACGGCAGAAGGCATGACGGTGATTGACAAAAACGGCAGGATCATCTTTATGAACAGGGCCGCGGAAAAGATCAACGGCGTTTCGGCCCGGGAAGTGCTCGGCAAGCCGATCTCAAGCGTGATCCCGAAAAGCCGGCTTGCCCGTGTCCTTGAAACAAAGAAAAGGGAAACAAACGTGGAAATTGAACTGCAAAACGGGGTCAAAATACTCGCCTCCCACATTCCGATGTTTGATGGCGGGGAAGTCGCCGGGGCCATTTCCGTTTTCCGGGATATTACGGAAGCTGTGAAACAGGCTGAGGAGATTACGAATTTAAAAGAAATCAAGATGATGCTGCAGGCCATTATCCATTCAAGCGATGATGCGATTTCCGTTGTCGATGAAAAAGGGCGCGGCATCCTCATCAATCCGGCTTATACAAGAATTACCGGATTGAGCGAAGAGGAAGTCATCGGCAAACCGGCAACAGCGGATATTTCCGAAGGCGAAAGCATGCATTTTAAAGTGCTGCAGACGAAAAAACCGGTACGCGGCGTGAAAATGCGGGTTGGCCCGTTAAAAAAAGAAGTGATTGTCAATGTTGCGCCGGTCATCGTCAACGGCATGCTAAAGGGAAGCGTCGGCGTGATCCATGACGTCTCAGAAATTGAGACATTGACAACGGAATTGCGCCGTGCGAGAAGGCAAATGATGCAGGCTGCTGCGGCAAAATATACATTTGAGGACATTATCCATGCTTCCGATGAAATGAGCATCGCCGTGGAACAGGCCAAACTGGCGGCACAGACGCCTGTGACGATTTTGCTGCGCGGCGAATCCGGCACCGGCAAAGAGCTGTTTGCGCATGCCATCCACCAGGCATCCAGCCGGAAAAACCATAAATTTGTCCGCGTCAACTGTGCGGCCATTGCCGAATCGCTGCTTGAGAGCGAACTGTTCGGCTATGAGGAAGGCGCTTTTTCAGGGGCGAAAAAAGGCGGCAAAAAGGGGTTGTTTGAAGAAGCCGACCGTGGCAGCCTGTTTTTGGACGAAATCGGCGAACTGAGCGCCCATATGCAGGCAAAACTTTTGCGCGTCCTGCAGGAAAAAGAGATTGTGAAAGTCGGCGGCACAAAGCCGGTTCCGGTGGATGTCCGGATTATTTGTGCCACGCATGCCGATCTTGAAAAAGCTGTTGCAGAAGGAAAATTCCGGGAAGACTTATATTACCGGCTCGACCGGATGCCGATCCGGATTCCGCCGCTCAGGTCGAGAAAACAGGAGATTCCGTTACTGGCCAGGCGCCTCATCCAAAAAATCAATCAGGATTACGGCCGGAATGTAGAAGGCATCACAAGCAGAGCGCTTTCCATCCTGCACCGCTACGACTGGCCGGGAAACGTCCGTGAATTGGAAAATGTGCTCGGGCGCGCCATCATTTTTATGGGCTTCCATGAAAAATCGATTGATGCAGTCCATCTTGACGGGCTTGGTTTATCCCCGGGAAAACGCGAGGAAAAGCAAGGAGCGGCCGACATACCCGAAAAAGGCAGCCTCGATGAAATGCTGTCCGCTTTTGAAAAGCAGCTGATCCAAAAAGCGCTCGAAGAAAATGCCGGAAACAAAACGAATACGGCAAAGCAGCTTGGCATTTCACTGAGAAGCCTGTACTATAAATTGGAAAAATACCGGCTTGCAAAAATCAGCATGCAATAATTTGCATATTCGTGCAAAAAGTAGCAAACTGGTAAACGGAAGTTTATTTTTTTAAGCCCCGCTCTTTTCGCCATTTCTGCATGAAAAGCGGAAACAGGAAAACAATGCGAAAGTGGCATTCTTTTTGCATTTTCAACAGTGAAGGCTGGCCCGTGATCCCGGAAAAAGCGGTGTGCCGTTTTAAAAAGAGGCATCGGGATGTCCGTTTTACAGCCGCAAAAATGCCGGTTCAGCCTTCTGACAGCTTTGCTTGCGGAAAAGGAGGAAATCCATTGGAAATTTTTGATTATATGCGAAAATACGATTATGAACAACTGCTGTTTTGCCATGATGACGCATCCGGATTAAAAGCGGTGATCGCCATACACGATACAACGCTCGGGCCGGCGCTCGGGGGCACGAGAATGTGGACTTACGCAACGGAAGAAGCCGCCATTGAAGATGCATTGCGGCTTGCACGGGGGATGACGTATAAAAACGCTGCCGCCGGGCTCAATCTTGGCGGAGGGAAAGCCGTCATCATCGGTGATCCGCGCAAAGACAAAAATGAAGAAATGTTCCGGGCGTTCGGCCGGTTCATCCAGGGGCTCGGGGGACGCTATATTACAGCTGAAGATGTCGGCACCACTGTTGAAGATATGGATGTCATCCATGAGGAAACCGATTTTGTGACAGGCGTTTCACAAACGTACGGTTCATCCGGGAATCCTTCGCCTGTCACGGCGTACGGCTGCTATGTCGGCATGAAAGCCGCGGCAAAAGAAGCATTCGGAAGTGATTCGCTTGAGGGGAAAACCGTAGCCGTCCAGGGTGTCGGCCATGTTGCATTTGAACTGTGCCGCTATTTGCACGAAGAAGGCGCCCGCCTTATTGTGACCGATATTTCAACGGAGGCGGTAAAACGGGCTGTTGAGGCTTTCGGGGCAAAAGCAGTGGACCCGGCTGACATTTACGCCCAGGACTGTGATATTTTTGCCCCATGCGCGCTCGGGGCCATTTTGAATGATGAAACGCTTCCGCAGCTGAAAGCAAAAGTGATTGCGGGGTCTGCAAATAATCAGTTGAAAGAACCGAAGCACGGCGACCGGCTGCATGAAATGGGTATTCTTTATGCGCCCGATTATGTCATCAATGCCGGCGGGGTGATCAATGTAGCTGACGAACTGTACGGTTACAACCGGGAAAGAGCGATGAAAAAAGTCGAGCAAGTCTACTATAATGTACAGAAAGTCATCGACATTTCAAAACGCGACGGGATCCCGTCCTATTTGGCGGCAGACCGGATGGCGGAAGAACGGATTGCAAAAGTTTCCCGCGCACGTTCACAGTTTTTGCCGCACAATAAACACGTGCTCGAAAAAAGGCTTCCGCGGTAATGCAAGTGAAGGAGGAACAACATTGGCAAAAGAATACGATGTCGTTGTTTTGGGCGGCGGAACAGGCGGCTATGTGGCCGCCATCCGCGCAGCAAAAAACGGGCTGAAAACAGCAATTGTAGAAAAATCAAAACTTGGTGGCACCTGCCTCCATAAAGGCTGCATTCCGACAAAAACCCTGTTAAGAAGCGCGGAAGTATACCGGCTGGTCCGAAAAAGCGCCGATTTCGGCGTGGATGTCCGCGATGCCGCCTTGAATTTTGCAAAAATCCGGGAACGGAAAAACGCAGTTGTGGCGCAATTGCACCGCGGCGTCCAATCCTTGATGAAAAAAGGGAAAATTGATGTGTATGAAGGCACCGGGAGAATCCTTGGCCCCTCCATTTTTTCGCCGGTAGCAGGAACGGTTTCAATAGAGGGCGCGGGTGCGGATAATGAGATGCTCCTCCCGAAAAATTTAATCATTGCGACCGGCTCGCGCCCGCGGGTTCTTCCCGGGTTTGCCGTCGACGGGGAATATGTGATGACGTCTGACGAAGCGCTTGAAATGGAAGAACTCCCCGCGTCGATCCTGATTGCAGGCGGCGGGGCGATCGGTGTGGAATGGGCATCGATGCTTGCCGATTTTGGCGTAAAGGTGACGGTCATTGAAGCTTCCCCGCGCCTTTTGCCGGGAGAGGACAGCGACATTTCAAAAGAAATTACGCGCCTTTTGAAGAAAAAAGGGGTTGCCGTTTTCACCGGTACCGCGTTCAACGCATCCTCCCTCCAGACAGGGGGCGGAAAGGTGCGGGTCGGTACGGAAGACGGAAAGACGTTTGAAGCAGATAAGCTTTTATTATCGGTCGGCCGGCTGGCCAACACGGAAAATATCGGCCTTGAAAATACGGATATTGAAATCAAAAGCGGCGTCATTAAGGTCAATGAAGTTTACCAGACAAAAGAATCCCATATTTATGCGATCGGGGACTGCATCGGCGGGTTGCAGCTTGCCCATGCAGCAGCAAGGGAAGGCATCATTGCGGCGGACCGCATCGCCGAAAAAAGCGTGGATCCGCTCGATGACACCATGGTGCCGAAATGTGTGTATTCCAATCCTGAAATTGCCAGCGTTGGCCTGACGGAAGAGAAAGCAAAAGAAGAAGGATATGATGTAAAAATCGGCCGGTTTTCGTTCCAGGCAGTCGGCAAAGCGCTTGTCTACGGGGAAACAGACGGCTTTGTCAAAATCGTGGCAGACGCAAAAACCGACGATCTGTTAGGCGTACATATCATCGGGCCGCATGCAACAGACATGATTTCAGAAGCCGGGCTTGCACGCGTTTTGGATGCGGCGCCGTGGGAGGTGGCAATGAGTATCCATCCGCACCCGACGCTAAGCGAAGCGATCGGGGAGGCGGCACTCGCAGTAGACGGGCTTGAAATCCATGCGTAGCTTTTGGATAAGGAGTGAAGACAATGAATGAAAATCGGCATAAAAGTTTAGGTTTAAGCGACCAGGAAGTATTGGAAATGTACGAAACGATGCTGCTTGCGCGCAAGGTGGATGAACGGATGTGGCTTTTAAACCGGTCCGGCAAAATTCCGTTTGTCGTATCCTGCCAGGGACAGGAAGCAGCCCAGGTCGGCGCTGCTTTTGCACTTGACAGGACAAAAGATTATGTATTGCCGTATTACCGCGATCTCGGGGTTGTGCTCGCTTTCGGCATGACCGCGCGCGACATTATGCTTTCCGGGTTTGCCAAAGCGGAAGACCCGAATTCGGGCGGCCGGCAAATGCCGGGCCATTACGGGCAGAAGAAAAACAGAATCGTCACCCAGTCCTCCCCTGTAACGACACAGGTACCGCATGCGGCCGGAATTGCGCTCGCAGGCAAAATGGAGAAAAAGGATTTTGTTACGTTTGTCACTTTCGGGGAAGGATCATCCAACCAGGGCGATTTCCATGAAGGGGCGAATTTTGCCGCGGTCCACAAGCTGCCGGTCATTTTCATGTGTGAAAATAACCTGTATGCCATCAGTGTCCCGATTGAAAAGCAGCTCGGGAACCCGCGCGTTTCCGACCGTGCGATCGGTTATGGCATGCCGGGTGTGACGGTTGACGGAAACGATCCGCTCGCTGTTTATGAAGTGGTTAAAGAAGCGGCGGACCGTGCCCGGCGCGGGGAAGGGCCGACTTTAATCGAAACGCTTGTTTACCGCTTTACACCGCACTCTTCCGATGATGATGACCGCTACCGTGCGCAGGAAGAAGTGAAGACGGCAAAAGAAAAAGATCCGGTTGTTTTATTTAGCCGGTACTTAAAAGAGGCGGGCCTTCTTGACGGGGAAAAAGAAAAAGAAATCGATGCGCGCGTCATGCAAACCGTCAATGAGGCAACCGATTACGCCGAAAAAGCGCCGTATGCCAAACCGGAAGATACGCTCCGGTTTGTTTACGGGGAGTAAGGAGGAGAACGATGGCTGTCATTTCATATATTGACGCAATTACAAAAGCATTGCGGGAAGAAATGGAACGGGACGAAAAAGTATTTGTGCTCGGCGAAGATGTTGGAAAAAAAGGCGGGGTATTTAAGGCGACGGCCGGATTATACGAGCAGTTCGGCGCTGAAAGAGTCATCGATACGCCGCTCGCTGAATCGGCGATTGCCGGGGTCGGCGTAGGGGCTGCGATGTACGGGATGCGGCCGGTTGCCGAGATCCAGTTTGCCGATTTTATTTTGCCGGCTGTCAATCAGATTATTTCGGAAGCGGCGAAAATCCGCTACCGTACCAATAATGACTGGCAATGCCCGCTTGTCGTGCGTGCACCGTACGGAGGTGGTGTCCACGGGGCACTGTATCACTCCCAGTCGCTTGAATCGGTGTTTGCAAACCAGCCGGGGCTGAAAATTGTCATGCCGTCCACGCCTTATGATGTAAAAGGGTTGCTGAAAGCCGCAATCCGGGACGATGATCCGGTTCTCTTTTTCGAACATAAGCGCGCGTACCGCCTGATTAAAGGCGAAGTGCCAGATGACGATTATGTGCTCCCGATCGGCAAGGCCGAAGTAAAAAGGGAAGGAACGGATATTACGGTGATCACGTACGGGCTTTGCGTCCATTTTGCCCTCCAGGCTGCGGAAAAGCTTAGAGAGGACGGGATCGAAGCACATATTCTCGATTTGCGCACCGTTTATCCGCTCGACAAAGAGGCAATCATCGAGGCAGCTGCCAAAACCGGGAAAGTGCTGCTGGTCACGGAAGACAATAAAGAAGGAAGCATTATCGGCGAAGTTGCCGCGATCATTGCGGAAAACTGCCTGTTTGACCTGGACGCCCCGATCATGCGCCTGGCCGGGCCGGATGTTCCGGCAATGCCGTATGCGCCGACGATGGAAAAATATTTTATGGTCAATCCCGAAAAAGTCGAAAAAGCAATGCGGGAACTGGCCGAATTTTAGAATTGCAGGATAGGAGGGTGCCAATTGGCGATAGAAAACATTACGATGCCGCAGCTCGGGGAAAGTGTGACGGAAGGAACCATCAGCAAGTGGCTTGTATCCCCGGGTGATCATGTCCATAAATACGATCCGCTTTGTGAAGTATTAACAGACAAAGTCAATGCCGAAGTGCCTTCTTCGTTTGAAGGGGAAATCGTGGAACTGATCGCTTCGGAAGACGAAACCGTTGCTGTCGGGGAAGTCATTTGCACGGTCAAAACCGGATCAAGTGAAACAATTGCCCGGCCTGAAGCGGAACCGGGCCTGGATCCGGATGCTGCGGTGCCGGAGCCGGAAGCGGAAAAAGGGAAAAAAGTCCGCTATTCCCCGGCCGTTTTAAAACTGTCCCAGGAATACGGCATTGACTTGAACCGGGTCAAAGGAACGGGAAGGGAAGGCCGGATTACGCGCAAAGACCTGTTGAAAATCATTGAAAGCAGGGGGAATGAGGCAGAACCGGCACCTTCAAAACCGGAACCGGCAAAACCCGCACCTTCAAAACCGGAACCTGCCCGGCATACGCCGCCTGCTTCCCGGCCTCAGCCTGTACGGGAAGCTGCAGAAGAAGATATGGTGATTCCGGTTACCGGCGTGCGTAAAGCGATCGCGAACAATATGGCACGCAGCAAACAGGAAATTCCGCATGCGTGGATGATGGTCGAAGCGGACGTTACGAACCTTGTCCGCTACCGGGATGCCGTAAAAGAAGAGTTTAAGCGGCGCGAAGGCTTTAACCTGACATACTTTGCCTTTTTTGTCAAAGCCGTTGCCCGGGCGCTGAAAGAGTATCCTGCGCTCAATTCCAGATGGGCTGGGGATGCCATTATCCAAAAACATGATGTCAACATCTCGATCGCCGTTGCCGCCGAAGACAGGTTGTACGTGCCGGTCATAAAGCATGCCGATGAAAAATCGATCAAAGGCATTGCCCATGAAATTGCTGTGCTGGCGCAAAAAGCCCGCGCCGGGAAACTTGCCCCGGAAGACATGGAAGGCGGCACCTTTACCGTCAATAATACCGGGTCATTCGGTTCGGTGCAGTCGATGGGGATTATCAACTATCCGCAGGCTGCCATCCTCCAGGTCGAGTCGATTGTCAAACGCCCTGTCATCATGGAAGAGGGAATGTTTGCGGCGCGCGATATCGTGAACCTTTGCCTGTCGATTGACCACCGCATTTTGGACGGACTCGTCTCCGGCCGCTTCTTAAAGCGCGTCAAAGAGATTTTAGAGGCGGTCACACCGGAAACGGCACCGCTCTATTAATGAAATGCCCGCTGATGAAGCGGGTTTTTCTATGTTGGAAAATGTGGCGATTTATCAAAACTGATTGTTTTTGAACGATTTTAATTGATTTTTACTGTTTTTGAAGGTAAAATAACGACCGGATGCACCGCTTGCAATCGTGCAGGCGGGGAACGATTGCCATCAAAAAGGGGAATACTAAAACTGATCTCCAAAGCAAAGGTTGTGTAAAAAATGATTTATACGGTAACACTGAATCCGTCTGTTGACTACATCGTACAGGTGGAACATTTTGAGCTTGGCGGATTGAACCGTTCCGTGATGGACACTAAGTTTCCGGGCGGAAAAGGCATCAACGTCTCGCGCGTCATGAAAAGGCTGGGCGTTGATTCCACGGCACTCGGTTTTCTCGGCGGTTTTACCGGCAGCTACATTGAAAATTTTCTTAAAGCGGAAGGTATTTTAACAGATTTTGTCCAAGTTTCAGGCGACACGCGGATCAATATAAAATTAAAATCCGGTGTGGAAACGGAAATCAACGGAATGGGGCCCTCTATTTCGGAAGCTGAGCTGGACCGGCTGCTTGCCAAAATCGACAGCCTGGACAAAGAGGATGCCATTTTGTTTTCCGGCAGCATCCCAAGTTCCCTCCCGCCATCCATTTATGCCGGCCTCATTCAAAAATGCCGTGAAAAGCAAATCCGCGTGATTGCAGATGTTTCCGGCGAATCGCTCGGCCATGTCATCAAAACGGGCCCGTTTTTGATCAAACCGAACCATCATGAAATCGGCGAAATTTTCGGCGTGAAAGTCGAAACGCCCGAAGAAGCGAAACAATACGGCAGCCGCCTGCTTGACATGGGCGTTGAAAATGTGATCGTTTCGATGGCGGAAAAAGGCGCGCTCTTTTTGAACAAGGAAGTATCCTATTTTGCGCAAGCGCCGAAAGGGAAGGTAAAAAATTCTGCCGGCGCCGGCGATTCGGTTGTGGCCGGGTTTATAAGCGGGATGGCAAAAGGGAAATCGTACAAAGAATCGTTTGCGCTTGGGGTTGCCTGCGGTTCTGCGACGGCATTTTCCATGGAACTTTGCACAAAGCAAGAAGCAGAATCGCTTCTCGGACAGGTCCATGTCCAATCTTTATAAAACGGAAACCGGGATGCCCCGGTTTTTTTGCATAAAAAAGGGACAGCGCATGAGGCGCCATCCAAAGCATCTAGGGAGTTTAGGGGTATGGATCTAGATGTACTGTCATTTTACCCGGTTTTTTGGAAAAATAAACGCTTTCCGGCTATTTTTTTCGTTTTCATGCGTAAAATAAGAGAAAAGTGGCGGCTGCAAACAGAATGTTTGAAAAGCAGCGTGAAAACCTGCTATGATTAGCTTTAAAGCAGAATGAAAGGATGAGTGGCATGTCTGTCAATTTTAATCTTTATATGAACGATGTCGTGCGCATGTCCCGTGAAGAGGCAGTAGAAGCCGGCTACCAGGAACTGAGGACGCCGGAAGAAGTGGACGAAGCGTTTTCCAAAAAAGGGACGACACTTGTTTTGGTCAACTCTGTGTGCGGCTGCGCAGGGGGCATTGCACGGCCGGCTGCGGCGCACGCCATCCATTATGATAAGCGCCCGGACCAGCTTGTAACCGTCTTTGCTGGCCAGGATAAAGAAGCAACGGCAAGGGCACGCAGCTATTTCACCGGTTATCCGCCGTCCTCCCCATCTTTCGCACTTTTAAAAGACGGCAAAATTGTGAAAATGATTGAACGGCACCAGATCGAAGGGCATGACCCAGCGGCTGTCGTGGCTGAGCTGCAGGCAATGTTTGAAGAATACTGTGAAGAACTGTAATGCGGGAAGCCTTCTCCTTCCGTTCTGGAAAGGGGAAGGCTTTTTTTAACAGGGGCGGTGTCCCGGGTGTAAAGCGCACTTTCCGTATGCATGAACCGGTATGCGGGATGCATACTAAAGAAAAACACAACTAGCAGGTGAATGGCTTATGCATATATGGGTGGCATGGATGCTTGTTTTCGGGTTATCGGTATGGCCGGCGGACGGGCACGTTGCCCCGGGAGACCCGCTCATTATTGTCAATAAAACAACAAACCGGCTTGCCTGGATCCGCGGCGGGAAAATCCGGCTCGAAACGCCGGTTGCGACTGGGAAAACAAATGACCTGACGCCGGAAGGTTTTTTTACGGTCAAAGTCAAGGCGAAAAATCCTTATTACCGGAAAAAGAATATTCCCGGCGGCGACCCGCGCAATCCGCTCGGCTCGCGCTGGATCGGTTTTGATGCGCGCGGCACGGACGGCCGGATTTACGGCCTGCACGGCACAAACAATCCTTCTTCAATTGGCCGGTATATTTCAAACGGTTGCATCCGCCTGCCGAAAGCGGCGCTCGAAAAGCTGTACGATGAAGTGCCGGTCGGAACAAAAATTTACATCACTCGGTCAACCCGGCCGATGACCGAACTGGCAAAAGCAAAAGGCGCCATTTAAAAAAGGAACGCGGACTTTCCCGTTCCTTTTTTAAAACAGCATTGAAAGGCCGGAAAGAACTGTTCCTGCCAGCATGGCAATGAGCATTAAGTACACGACAATTTTCTGCGTTTTTTTCGACAAAGCAGACTTCACCTCTTAAACGGACGGTAATCATTTTTATTCTAGCCTGAAGCCGCCGGTTGTACAAGTAAAATCATTCGCGTTATACTATTAAAGTACATATACATATTGGAGGTTTTTCCATGGTGAATGAAGAACGGTTAGTAAAAGAATTTTTTGAACTGGTTCAGGTGGATTCGGAAACCGGACATGAAGAAGAAATTGGCAAGGTCTTAAAACAAAAATTTGAAGGCCTTGGCCTTGAAGTATATGAGGATGATACAAAAGCAAAAACGGGGCACGGCTTTGGCAATCTGATCTGCACATTGAAAGGCAATGTTCCTGAAGCGACGCCGATTTATTTTACTTCCCATATGGATACCGTCGTTCCGGGGAAAGGCATCAAACCGTCCATCAAAGACGGCTGGATCCAATCAGACGGCACGACAATCCTCGGATCTGACGACAAAGCCGGGCTCTCCGCGATGTTGGAAATGATCCGGGTATTGAAAGAAGACCAGATCCGCCACGGGGATATCCAGTTTGTCATTACTGTCGGCGAAGAGTCCGGTCTGGTCGGTTCGCGCGCGCTCGATCCGTCGCTGTTAAAAGCAAAATACGGCTTTGCCCTTGACAGCGACGGCCCGGTTGGCACGATTGTGACGGCTGCCCCGACGCAGGCCAAAATCAAAGCAACCATTTTAGGCAAAACCGCCCATGCCGGTGTGGCGCCGGAAAAAGGGGTCTCCGCGATCACCATTGCCGCAAAAGCGATCGCAAAAATGCCGCTCGGCCGCATTGACAGTGAAACGACCGCGAATATCGGGCGCTTTGAAGGCGGTCAGGCAACCAATATCGTTTGCGACCGCGTCGATATTCTGGCGGAAGCCCGTTCACTCGTTCCGGAAAAAATGGAAACACAGG
This sequence comes from Weizmannia sp. CD-2023, assembly GCF_036225245.1. Classification (NCBI taxonomy): domain Bacteria; kingdom Bacillati; phylum Bacillota; class Bacilli; order Caryophanales; family Bacillaceae; genus Heyndrickxia; species Weizmannia sp. CD-2023. The sequence continues at coordinate 7,320 of NZ_JARTJQ010000096.1, read as the reverse complement.
TTGCCAAAATGAAAACCGCTTTTGAACAGACGGCACTGGAAATGGGCGGAAAAGCGGAAGTCGAAGTGAACGTCGTGTACCCGGGATTTAAATTCTCAGACGGCGACCAAGTGGTGGAAGTGGCCAAAAAAGCAGCAGCAAAAATCGGCCGCGAGAGCAAGCTGGAGCAAAGCGGGGGCGGAAGCGACGCCAACGTCATTGCAGGATTTAACATCCCGACGGTCAATCTCGGCACAGGGTATGAAGAAATCCATACGACAAAAGAAAGAATTCCGGTTAAAGAACTGGTCAAACTGGCTGAGATGGCGGTTGCCATTGCGGAAGTGGCCGGCGGGGAGTAACAGGATTTGAGGCGGAAGCGGGATAACCGCTTCCTTTTTAAGAAAGGAAGCGATCAGTTGGAAGCGCTCAATAAATATATCATTTTTAAAACGAGGGAAGAGGAGTACGGCATTCATATTGGATCGGTCATTTCTGTTGAAAAGGCGCAAGCAGCCAATCCCGTCCCAAAACTGCCTGCATTTGTACGGGGCATCATGAAGGTGAGGGATGAACTGATCCCGATTATTGACGTCGAACATTGTTTTTACCAGACACCGCTTTCCTCCATAGAGGACGCCCGCATGATCGTCGTCCGGACAGAAGCCATTCCGGTCGGCCTGCTCGTCAAAGAGGCAAACGACATTGTGGAAATACAGGAAGAAGAGAAAAAACAGATCGGCCTTGCCGGCTACGGGCGGACAAATTATTTTACGGCTGTCGCCAGTTTGAAGGACAGGCTGATTACCATTATGGATGTCGATTTGTTTACGGCGTCGCTTGAAGGGATTGCAGACATTGCCGCTTATATGAAAGAAGCGGCCGGAAATTCGTGAGCGCCGGAGTGGGTGAAGATGAAAGCATTTTATCCGAAAAAAGGCCGTGTCATTTTGCATGTCGATATGAACAGTTTTTTCGCTTCGGTTGAAATGGCGGAAAACCCTGCGCTTAAAGGGAAGCCGCTGGCCGTTGCCGGGAATCCGAAAGAACGGAAAGGCATCATTGTGACGTGCAGTTATGAAGCGAGAAAATTCGGTGTAAAAACGACCATGCCGGTCTGGGAAGCAAAAAAACGCTGCCCGGATCTTTTAATCGTGCCACCCCGTTTTGATCTATATAAAAAAGCATCCGCCAAAATGTTTTCAATCCTCCGCGCGTATTCGCCTTTGGTCGAACCGGTTTCGATCGATGAAGGTTATGTGGACATTACCGGCCTCGAGGAACTGGGGACGCCGCCTGCCATTGCCGAATCGATCCAGCAGCAAATTCTTGCGGAACTCGATTTGCCGTCAAGCATCGGGATCGCCCCGAATAAATTTTTGGCGAAAACAGCGTCGGATATGAAAAAGCCGATGGGCATCACCATTTTAAGAAAGCGGGATATTCCCCGTTTATTATGGCCGCGGCCGTTGATCGAGATGCACGGTGTAGGCGGCAAAACGGCGGAAAAGCTTAACGGCTGTGGTCTTTTTACGATCGGCGATCTGGCGCATGCGGATGATTTTCTTTTAAAGCAGCTTCTCGGCATCCGTGGCATCCGTTTGAAAGAAAGGGCGAATGGAAGAGACCCGCGTCCTGTTGATCCCGAATCCGTAAACGTCACCAAAAGCGTTGGGCGGATGGTGACGCTATCTGAGGATACGGAGGATGAACACCGGATCGATGCCGTGCTGAAAAAGCTTGCGGATGAAACGGCGGAACGGATGAGAAAAAAGGAGGTTGCGGCAACCAATGTGGGCATCATGATCCGTTACGCGGACCGGAAAACGGTGACGAGGAGCAAAAAAAGCGGAGGGCCGGTTGAAAGCGGCGATGCGTTGTTTCAAGCCGCCCGCACGCTTTTTATCCGGAACTGGAACGGGCAGCCCGTACGCCTTTTGGGCATTACCGCCTCCGGTTTAACGGACCGGAAGGCGGAAGCAGAACAGCTGAGTCTGTTTTCATATGAAGAAGCAGCCAAAAAAGAGCCGCTGTATGAGGCAATCAGCCGGCTCCGCAAGAAATTTGGGGAGCAGATTATCCAAACCGGGAGAGAAGCGGGAAAGCGGCCGCCGGATCCCCGCGGTTAATTACCGGCTTCCGGCACGTCCCATAAAAAAGGAACACGCGCAAAGATGGCGTGTTCCTTTTTTAACAGGTTCAGCAGTTCCCAACTTCCAGATCTTCCACCGGCCACCAGAAGAAGCCGTCTTTTTCCAGCAGTTCATCGGCTGCTTTCGGTCCCATCGAACCGGATTTGTAATTTGGGAATGTAATCGGCTTGTTTTCCCACACTTTTGAAATATTATCGACAAAGCTCCACGATAAGGCGACTTCATCCCAATGGGTAAAGTTGGTTGCGTCGCCCATCAAACAGTCATGAATCAATTTTTCATAAGCTTCGGGCGTATTAATGCCGTTTTTGCTGCTGCTTGCAAAGCTGAGCTGCACAGGGGTGGTTTCCATATGCTGGCCCGGTTTTTTGGCGTTCAGATGAAGCGAAATCCCTTCTTCCGGCTGGATATGGATGACAAGCAGATTCGGGTTCAGTTCATGATTTGTATTGTAGTACAAATTCATCGGGATATCTTTAAACTGCACGACAATTTTCGTCGATTTCGCCGCCATCCGTTTGCCGGTGCGGATGTAAAACGGCACGCCCGCCCATCTGAAATTATCAATCATCAGTTTCCCGGCGACAAACGTTTCGGTCCTGGAATCCGGCGCTACATTCAGCTCTTCCCGGTAACCCTGGACTTTTTTGCCGCCAATTTCGCCCGGACCGTACTGGCCGCGCACGAAGTATGCCGGCACATCTTTTCCTTCAATGGTGCGCAAGGCACGCAGCACCCGCACTTTTTCGCTCCGGATTTCGTTTGTTGTCAGGCTGATCGGCGGTTCCATTGCAAGGAGCGCCACCATTTGCAGCATATGGTTTTGCACCATATCCCTGAGCGCCCCGCTCGCTTCGTAATACCGCGCCCGTTCTTCCACGCCAAGCATCTCGCTTGATGTAATCTGGATGTTGGAAATATAACGATTGTTCCAAAGCGGCTCGAACAGGGCGTTGGCAAACCGGATGACCTCGATATTTTGTACCATCGCTTTACCTAAATAATGGTCGATTCGGTAAATCTGGTCTTCTGAAAAAGATTTCCGGATCTGGCTGTTCAGCTGTTTCGCTGATTCGAGGCTATGCCCGAAAGGTTTTTCGATGACAAGCCGTTTAAACCCGTTTGTAGCGGTAAGCCCGTCACTTTTCAGATGGTCCGAAATCGTCCCGAAATATTCCGGGGCCATCGCCAAATAGAAGATCCGGTTGCCTTCCAGCTGGTACTTTTCATCCAGTTCATCCGCTAATTGCTTCAACTGTATGTACGAGTTGCTGTCTGTCACATCATGCGGCTGATAGTAAAAATGAGCGGCAAACGCTTCAAGCTGTTCCGCATGTTCTCTCGCGCTCAGAACGGAATCTTTTATATGCGCACGGAAGATTTCGTCCGTCCATTCCCTTCTTGCCGTGCCGATCACAGCGAAATGCTCTGACAGCCTGCCTTTCCGGTACAAATTGTACAGGGAAGGAAACAGCTTACGCTTCGCCAGATCACCTGTTGCGCCAAAAAGCATAAATAACGATTTCGGTGTCTCAGTTGTCTGCATCTTTCTTACCTCTCTTTGTTCAAAAAATCACGATTTAAGGCCGGCCTGTCTCATGATACGGTTATAGTTTGCCTTGTTGCAGCCATTTCATTTCAAAAGCAGGGAAAAATCATTTTTTTCCGCTTTCCGGCCCCATTTCATTGTCACTATATTCTAGACTTTCACGGGCAAATACGCAAATGATATGCAATAGTTTCCTTTCCGTAAAATTATGATAAGATAGTTCTATATGTGCGGCCGGGATCCGGCAGGAAAGGGGGGAACATCATTTGGAAATTTTATTTTTGGGAACTGGCGCGGGCGTACCTGCCAAAGCAAGAAACGTCACGTCCATTGCGCTCAAATTGCTGGAAGAACGAAATGCCATCTGGCTTTTTGACTGTGGGGAAGCGACACAGCACCAGATTTTGCACACTGCGATCAAACCGCGCAAAGTTGAAAAAATTTTTATCACCCACTTGCACGGCGACCATATTTTCGGGCTTCCCGGCTTTCTTGGGAGCCGGTCGTTCCAGGGCGGGGATGGCCCGCTTACCGTTTACGGCCCGAAAGGCATAAAAGCGTTTGTGGAAGTTTCCCTGAAAGTGAGCGAAACCCGTCTGAAATATCCTTTGGAGATCATCGAAATTGAAGAAGGAACGGTATTTGAAGACGACCGCTTTACGGTTTGTGCGCTGCGGCTTGATCATGGGATCGAAAGCTTCGGCTACCGGATTACCGAAAAAGACAAACCGGGCGCGCTGGATGCGGATCGATTGAAAAAAGAAGGGATCCGCCCGGGCCCGGTTTACCGGCTGCTGAAAGAAGGCCGGACGGTAACATTGGAAGACGGTCGCGTGATCAGCGGAAAAGATTATCTCGGCCCGGCGAAAAAGGGGAAGATCATTGCCATCCTTGGCGATACAAGGCCGAATGAGGCGGAAATCCGGCTCGCAGCCAATGCCGATCTTCTCGTTCACGAAGCAACGTTTAACAAGGAGAGCGGGCAAATGGCGCATGATTATTTTCATTCGACAACGGCGGACGCGGCGCAAACGGCAAAGCAGGCGGGGGCAAAACGGCTGCTTCTTACCCATATTAGTGCCAGGTACGGAAAAGAAGACTGGCCGGCGCTTGAGCAGGAAGCGCAAGCTTTATTCCCGGACAGTCTGCTTGTCCATGATTTGATGGAAGTGCCTGTTTTGTAAAGCAAAAAAAGCGGCTTGCCTGCCGCTTTTTTATTGCCGGTTATTCTCTTGCGGGTTCTTTCCCTGCGTTCGATAACTCATTTGCTCGCTTTGCAGCTGCTTTTACACAGTCAATGAAAGCTTGTTTGACCTCGCGTTCGTCAAGGACGCGGATCGCGGCTTCTGTGGTGCCGTTCGGGCTTGTGACAGCTTTCCGGAGCGCTTCCGGCGGTTCGGCTGAAGTTTTCAGCATTTCTGCTGCGCCGATGATCGTCTGGAGGATAAATTGTTTTGCCGTTTGTGCGTCGAGCCCGATTTCTGCAGCTGACTGCTGGAGCGCTTCGGCGATATAATAAATATACGCCGGTCCGCTTCCCGAAAGCCCTGTTACAGCATCGAGCTGTTCTTCTTTTACGGCCGTAGTCATGCCGACAGCCGAAAATATGGCAAACGCCCGGTGCCGGTGCTGTTTTGTCGCAGCGGCGTTAAAGGCAATGCCGGTTGCCGACAGCCCGACTTTCGCCGATGTGTTCGGCATTGCGCGCGCAACGGGAATATGCCGGCCAATCTTGTTTTCGATAAACGGAATGGTGATGCCGGCCGCTACCGAAACGAGCAGGGTGTCCGGAGATATGAGCGGACGGACCGATTCGAGCACATCTGGGGCATCTTTCGGTTTTACGGCTAAGATGACCGCGTCCGGGCCTTCGAAAAGCTGGTCGAGGCCGTCTGCAGCCCGGATGCCGTATTTCTGTTCCAATGTGCGGAGCCTTTTCTTGTTCGTGCGGTTATGGGCGCGGATGTCCCAGGCTTTTACGATTCTTTTTTCAAGCATGCCAATGATCATCGCTTCAGCCATGGACCCGGCGCCAATAAATGATATTTTCATGCAAATGCCTCCCTTCAAAGTAAAAAACCCCTTCATCCGTAAAGGACGAAAGGGCATGTTCCGCGGTACCACCTTTATTGCAGGAATTCGATCCTACACCTCATTTGGTTAACGGTTTTCATCCGGTTTGGTTTTGCCAAACAGCTCACAGGCAGGTTCGGCCGGGCAGCGGATGGCGGAGTTTTCCAGCCTGAGAACCCCGCTCTCTTGCATCATGCCCGGCTTACTGGTCCTGGTCACAGCCGGTCGCTTATCAAAATGGTATTACTTATTATGAAGAAAAATCGGGGAGTTGTCAAGAGTGATTCCGTGAATTTTCAGATAAAAAATCCGTGCCCGGCCATTTTAAAATGGTACCAGGCGTGCTGCCGCAATGAACGCGGCACGGGAGGAAGCATGAAAATCGGCCGGCACCATTTTTCAGAATAGGCATCCATGCCGCGGCAAATGGCACCAGTGGAGGAATGAAAATTTTCAAGATAGAGGGAGAAGATGGAAACATGGCAAATAAACGGATCCGGAAGAAAACGATCGTGATTACCGGCGCTTCCGGCGGCCTCGGGGAAAAAATCGCCTTTGCCGCCGCCAAAAACGAGGCTAACCTTGTTCTGCTCGCCAGAAGCCTCGGCAAGCTTGAAAAAATCAAGGCGGAGATCGAAGCAGCTTACCAGGTTTCGTGTCTGACCGTTCGCTGCGATGTAGCGGAGCACGGCAAAATTCCTGCTGTTTTTGAATCGATTTACAACCGCTGTGGCCAGATTGATGTGCTCGTGAACAATGCCGGTTTCGGCGTTTTTGATGAAGTGCAGGATATCCGCATGGAGGATGTCAGGGGGATGTTTGATGTCAATGTCATCGGGCTCATTGCCTGCACCAAAGCGGTCGTCCCGCATATGCAAAAAAACCGTGCCGGCCATATTATCAATATCGCTTCCCAGGCGGCCAAAATGGCGACCCCAAAATCAAGCGTCTATGCGGCCAGCAAGTTTGCAGTGCGCGGCTTTACGGACAGCCTCCGCATGGAAATGGCGCGCTTTGGCGTCTATGTGACAGCCGTTCATCCCGGCCCGGTTGCAACCGGTTTTTTCGACATCGCCGACCGGTCCGGCACCTACCGGAAAAATATTGAAAAATGGATGCTGGATCCCGAAAAACTTGCAGAAAAAATAACGGATACGATGCTTGTAAATCGGCGTGAAATCAATGCGCCAAAATGGATGAATGCATCCGCTACCATCCATGCGCTTTTCCCCGGGCTTGTGGAAAGGCTCGGACGGCAGGCTTTCTTTAAAAAATAGCAGCCGGTGTGATGCGCGTTTTGGAAAAATATAACCCCTCTGCCTAAAAAAACAATTGGCGAAAGAACGTATATTCGTTTATAATGAGGAATAGAATAAGAACTATAGTTCGTGTTGTTTGCTTAGTTTCTAAGGTAAGAGGGGTTGAAAGATGAGCCAGCGTGTGATTTTTCTCGTCGATATGCAGTCTTTTTATGCAAGTGTGGAAAAAGCCGATCATCCGGCGTACAGGGATAAACCCGTAATCGTATCGGGGGATCCGGCGCGCCGGTCCGGGGTGGTGCTCGCT